>JAFAVZ010000164.1 GCA_019242175.1 Acidobacteriota bacterium | reverse complement strand
GCCGACGAGGCCGCCCCAGGTGCGTTTGCCGACGATCGTCCCCATCTGCAGCTTGTGGAACATCCACGGCAGGAGATCGCCGCCCGAGCCGGCCGTCTCGTCGATGAGCATCACCTTCGGGCCCTGGATCGACGCGAGCGGCGACTTGAGATCGGAGCCGTAACGCATCGCCCAGTAGCTGATCAGCGGGCGGCGGAGGATGTCGATGTAGTAGTCGGCGAATGCGCCGCCGCCGTTGTGGCGCTCGTCGAGGATGATCGCCTGGCGGTCGGCCTGCGGGAAGAAGTAGCGCTTGAAGTAGTCGTGGCCCGCGGCGGCGGTGTTCGGCACGTAGACGTACGCCACGCGGCCCTGCGTCGCGGCCGTGACCTTGCGCAGGTTGTTCTCCACCCACGCGCGGTTGCGGAGCGGCGTCTCGTCTTCGATCGGCACGACCTTCACCGTGCGTGAGCCGGTGCCGTCGGCATTCGGGCCGACGGTGATCTCCACGATGCGGCCCGCGGTGCGCTCGAAGCGCGCGTCGAGGTTCTCGGGATACTTCAGGTCCTTCCCGTCGACGGCGAGGAGATACTCGCCTTCGCGCACGTCGACGCCCGGCTCGGTCAGCGGCGACCGCAGCTCCGGATTCCAGTTCAAGCCGCCGTAGACCTTCGCGAAGCGATAGCGGTTGTTGTCCACCGTGTAGTCGGCGCCGAGGAGGCCGCCCGGGATCGTTTCGGCGTCGGCGAGCGTGTCGCCGCCGGAGAGGCGGTGATGGCCGACCGACAGCTCGCTGAACATCCACATCATCACCCGGTTGAGATCCTGACGGACGGAGATGTCGGCGAGGAACGGCTCGTACTTGGCGCGCACGGCTTTCCAGTCGTTGCCGTGCATGTTCGGGTCGTAGAAGTAGTCGCGGTTGATGCGCCACGCCTCTTCGAAGATCTGGCGCCACTCGGCTGCCGGGTCGATCTTCACCTCGAGCTTGTCGACGGCGAGCACGCGTTTGGAGGTGTCGATCTTGTCGCCGAGGTCGGCGATGGACCATTTGCGGCCCATCTGGACGAGGACGCGTTTGCCGTCGCGGGAGAGCTCGAAGGCGTCGACCTTGTCGACGAGCGAGTCTTCTTTCCGCTTCGTGAGGTCGAAGCGGCAGAACGAGGTGTCGTCGCTGCCGGAGCGGCCTGCCCCGCCGGTGCCCTTCAGGTAGTAGAGCTGTCCACTCTTCGTAGACTCGAGGCTGGAGTAGACGGCGGACGGCAGCGGCAGCGCTTGGATGCGCTGCGAGAGGCCGTCGAAATCGATCGTCACCGTCGCGGGCGTCTTCGCGTCGTCCTTCTTCTCATCCTTCTTGTCGTTCTTTGGGTCAAGCACCGGCGACTCTTCGTCCGTTTCCTTGGCCAGCGGCGAGACGACGCCCTTCGGCAGCACGGCGAGATAGATCGAGTTCGACGAGCGCATGTCGAGATTCGACTGCGCGAACCAGTCGGCCACCGGTCCGGCGTCGGTCGAGGCGACGAAGTAGAGGTACTTGCCGTTCGGGTCGAACACCGGCAGGCGCGCGTCGCTGACGCCGTCCGTAAGCGCGTACGACTTCTTGTCCGCGACGTTGTAGAGATAGATGGTCTGGAAGTAGACGGTGTTGTTGCGCGTGTAGGCCAGCCACTTCGAGTCGGGCGACCAGTTGTGGTCGAGCACTTTCTCCGGGCCGTAGACGACGTTCGAAGAAATCTTCGTTGTGGTACCGCTCGCGACGTCGACGACGTAGAGCGAATGCGAGTTGTCGCTGTAGCTGATGCGCGCGCCGTCCGGCGACCATTTCGGATCATCGTAGAAGCCAGCGCCGTCGATCTTGATCTTCTTCACCGTGCCGCGGCCGTCCTGCGGCGCGACGCGCAATTCGTACTCGCCCGTCTCGTCCGTGAACCAAGCGATCGACTTGCCGTCCGGCGACCAGAGCGGCATGCGGTCGTTCGCCGCCACGGACTGCGTGAGATTGCGGTCGTCGCCCTTCTCCGCCGGAACGGTGAAGATCTCGCCGCGGAACTCCAGTGCGGCGCGGGCGCCGGTCGGCGACAGGCTCGCGTTGCGCACGTACTTTGCGCCCTTCACGAAACGCGAACGCGTCTCGAGCAGATCGGCCGCGACGCCGACCTTCACTTTCTGTTCGCGCGCGCTGGCCGGATCGAAGAGGTGGATGTAGCCCGCCTGTTCGAAGGCGATCTTGCCCGCGCCGGCGCTGAGGCCGATGACCGGGAAGTCTTTGAAGGATGTCAGCTGCGCGACCTGCCTCGTCGCCGGGTCGTAGCTGAAGAGATTGAACTCGCCGTTGCGGTCGGAGCGGAAGTAAAGCTTGTTCCCCACCCAGGCGGGATCGCTGTCATTGCAACGACCTTCCGGCTGCGGGACGTCGACCGTCTTGTACGACGCGACGTCGAAGAGGACGAGGTGCGACGTCTGGCCGCCGCGGTAATGCTTCCACTGCGTGAACGCCTCGCGCAACGGGACGTACGCGATCATCTTCCCGTCCGGCGAGTACGAAGCCTTCGACGCGTGCGGAATCGGGAGCTTCGTCACCGGTCCCCCGCCGACCGGCACCGTGAACAGCTGCTGGTAACGCGTCGTGTAGACCTCCCGCGGCGACGCGAAGAGCACGCTCTTGCCGTCCGGCGTGAAGCCGAGCGCGATGTCGTTGCCCGGATGCCAGGTGAGACGCTTCGGAACGCCGCCCGTCGCCGGCATCACGTAGACGTCGACGTTGCGTTCGTAACTGCCGGTGAACGCGATGAGCGAGCCGTCCGGCGAGAACCGCGCGCCGTCTTCGACGCCCGGATGCGACGTGAGCCGGCGCACGTCCGAGCCGTCGGCGTTCGCAATCCACAAGTCGTTCGCGTAGGAGAAAGCGATGCGGTTCGCGCTCACGGCCGGGTTGGAGACGAGGCGCGTGTCGGTGGTGTCGATGGCGAGGGCGGTCGTGGTGGCGATGAGGAGCGCAGCAAGGATTGCGAAGCGTCGAATCATGGCGCCCGGAGTATAGCGATGGAACGTGGGGACGGGCTTCAGCCCGTCCCCACGTTCCCATCACATCCCTGCGAGCTCCCGCAGCACATCCTCGGGCAGGTCGTTGCGGGCGAGAATGGCGCGTAGGTTCGCATCCGCTTCCGCGAGTGCGAGCAGCACGCGGGCGGGCGGCACCGACTCCTCCGCCGCCGTGGCCACGTCGTGCTCGAGCGAGTTGTACGCGGCGAGCGTCGGGCCGCTGAGGCGCGATGTCGTGAAGCCGGGCATCGTGCCGAAATCGATCTCGCCGCTGGGCGCACCGAGGTCGTGCAGGAGCGCATCGACGTCGAGCACTGCAGTCGCGACGGACGGCGTCGAAACGAGCGCCGCCGCGAGAAGCGACAGCAACCGCTCCGGCGCGCCGGCGCTCTGCGCGGTGGCCTGAGCAAAGGCCATCCGCGCCTCGGTATTCAATTTCTCGAAGAGCGTCACGCGCGCCGGATCAACCGCAGCAGGAAGATGAGGACCACGGCGCCGACGAACGCGGTGATGAGCGCGCCGATCAAGCCGCCGCCTGCGCCGATGCCAAGGAGGCCGAAGAGCCAGCCGCCGAGAAGGGAGCCGATGATGCCGATGATCATGTCGCCGACAACGCCGTAGCCGCCACCGCGCATCACGCGGCCGGCGAGCCAGCCGGCGATGAGACCGATGAGAAGGAACCAGATCAGACTCGTGAGGGTCATCGTTCTTCTCCTATGCCGGTTCCGGCGTCACAACCTGCGCCGGCCGGGCCATCTTCATGAGTAGGTAATAGAGGCCGAGGGATACGCCGAAGCCAACGAACCAAGCATAGTCGTAAAGCGGCTTGAGCGGCACCACCCAACGCCCGATGATCGCCAGGGCGAAGCCGATGACCGTCGCGACGGCCGCACGCCAATTCCAGCCGCTGGCGTAGCGGTACGCGCCGTCCTCACGATAGAGATCGGGCAGGCGCAGGCGCTTGTCGCGGATGAGCCAGTAGTCGGCGATCATCACGCCGGCGATCGATCCGAGGCCTCCCGAGTAGGCGACGAGCCAGTCGACGATGTAGACGTGCGGATCGGCGAGCAGACGCCAGGGCATCATGACGATGCCGAGGATGCCGGTGATCAGCCCGCCGGTGCGGAAGGAGATCGACTTCGGGAACGCGTTCGCGAAGTCGTTCGCCGGCGACACGACGTTCGCCGCGATGTTGACGGAAAGCGTCGCGATGACGACGGTGAACATGGAGATGCCGACGATCCACGCCTGGGAGAAGTGTCCGATCAGTTTGACCGGGTCCCACAGGTCGCTCATCGGCTCGTTCGGATAGATCACCGCGGCGGCCGAGGTGATGATCACGCCCATCGCCGCGAAGAGAGTCATCGTCGACGGCAGAGCCACGACCTGCCCGATCGCCTGGTCGCGCTGGCTGCGGCCGAAGCGGGTGAAGTCGGGCATGTTCAGAGACAGCGTCGCCCAGAAGCCGATCATCGCCGTGAGCGACGGGATGAACACCGGGCGGAACTCGGCCCAGGTGCGGAGCTTGCCCGGATGGGACACGAGGTAGCCGAGGCCGTCGGCGCGCCAGATGGCCCAGGCGACGAGCAGCGCCGTCATCACCAGCACGAACGGCGCGGCCCAGTTCTCCACTTTGCGGAGCAGGTCCATGCCGGCGTAGATGATGTAGATGTTCATGCCCCAGAAGATCAGGAAGCAGATCCACTCCGTCGGCGTGTGTCCGCCGACCGGCCCGCCGAGAAGGTTCTTGAAGCTCGGCATGAAGGCTTCGAAGAAGGTGAAGAGCGCCTGGCCGCCGATCCAGGCCTGGATGCCGAACCAGCCGCACGCGACGAGCGCGCGGAGGATGGCCGGCAGGTTCGAGCCGATCGTGCCGTAGCTCGCGCGTGCGAAGACGGGGAACGGGATTCCGTACTTCGTGCCGGGATGGGAGTTGAGGAGGATGGGGACGAGGACGATGGTGTTTCCGAGAAGGATGGTGATCAGCGCCTGCCACCAGTTCATGCCGGCGCTGATGAGCGCGGACGACATCATGTAGGTGGGGATGCAGTGCGCCATGGAGATCCAGAGCGCGGCGTAGTTGTACGTGGACCAGTTGCGCTTCGCGATGGGCACCGGGGCGAGGTCTTCGGAGTACAAACGGCTGTGCGCGATCGACGCCTCGTCGGCGAGCTCGACGCGGCCGTCGGCGTGCTGAATCACTTCATCCCTTGTCGGCATGGGCAGATTGTAACTCGTGTACACTCATCGTCTTCCAACGACAGGAGAGACCTATGGCCGCCGATCTTTCGACCGTTTTCACGGGCAT
>JAFAVZ010000529.1 GCA_019242175.1 Acidobacteriota bacterium | reverse complement strand
CGTGAGACGGTGATTCGTGGCAGCAGATGGACGGCGCCGCGTGCAGTTGCAGCGCGGCGCCGTACGCATCAGTTCGCGATCAGATCCACATCCTTCGGCGCGGCGATCAGCACGACTTCGTCGCCGTTCATCGTGAACTCGATCCGTTCCGGCGTGTCGTCCTTGTGCCGGATCATGAACTCCGACAGCTCGTCTTCGATGTACCGTTGGATCGCTCGCCGCAGCGGTCGCGCTCCCGAGTTCGACTCCTCTTCCGCACGCTTGAGCAGCCAGTCGACGACCGAGTCGTCGATCGAGATCTGCACGTTCTTCTGGATCAGCGCCTGGTTGACGTCGTCCACCAGGAGCCGGCAGATGTGGCGCAGCTCGGTCTGGGTCAGCGGGTTGAAGATGATGATGTCGTCGATGCGGTTGATGAACTCGGGCGAGAACTCTTTCTTCAGCTCCTGGTTGATCAGCATCTCGGCGCTCTTCTGCTCGCCGTCGGCCGACTTCTCCCGGAAGCCCATGTGTCCCTTCGTCGAAAGGAACCGCGTGCCGAGGTTGCTGGTCATGATGATCAGCGTGTTGCGGAAGTCGACCTGATTGCCGAGCGAGTCGGTGAGGATGCCGTCCTCGAGGATCTGGAGGAGGATGTTCGCGATGTCCGGATGCGCCTTCTCGATCTCGTCGAGGAGGACGACCGAGTACGGATTGCGCCGCACGCGCTCGGTGAGCTGGCCGCCTTCCTCGTGACCGACGTAGCCCGGAGGCGAGCCGATCAGCTTGGAAACGGCGTGCTTCTCCATGTACTCCGACATGTCGAAGCGGATGAGGTGCTTCTGGGAGCCGAAGAGGAACTCGGCCAGACGCCGCGCCACTTCGGTCTTTCCGACGCCGGACGAGCCGAGGAAGATGAACGAGCCCATCGGGCGGTTCGGGGAGGCGACGCCGAGACGCGAGCGGCGGATGGCGCGGGAGATGGCCCGGATGGCCTTGTCCTGCCCGACGATCCGGCGCATCAGCGTCTCTTCCATGTTGATGAGCTTCGCCGCTTCGTCGGCTTCGATGGACGTGACCGGGATGTCCGTCCAGGAGCTGATGATCTCCTCGACGTCCTTCTTCGTCACTTCCATCAGCTCGTCGCCGACCGACTCGCGCTCCTGTTTGAAGCGCTCCACCTCTTCCTTCAGCTCGATCTCACGCTCGCGGAGGAAAACGGCTTTCTCGAAGTCTTTGTCCGAGATCGCCTTCTTCATCTCCTTGACGATGGAGCGGATCTCCGACTCCAGGCGGCGGAGGTTCTGCGTGTCGGCCACGCGGCGCAGCTTCACCTTCGCGCCGGCTTCATCGAGGATGTCGATGGCCTTGTCGGGGAAGAAGCGGTCGGTGATGTAGCGGTTCGACTGGTACACCGCGCTGCGGATGGCGGTGTCGCTGTACTTCACTTTATGGAACGCCTCGTAGCGCTCCTTCACGCCTTCGAGGATCTGCAGCGTCTCGTCCTCGTTGGGCGGATTCACGGTGATCGCCTGGAAGCGGCGGAGCAGCGAGCGGTCCTTCTCGATGTAGCGGCGGTACTCGCGGATCGTCGTCGCGCCGATGCAGGAGATCTCGCCGCGGCTGAGCGCGGGCTTGAGGATGTTCGCCGCGTCGAGGGAGCCTTCCGCCGAGCCGGCGCCGATCAGGGAGTGGATCTCATCGATGAAGATGATGATGTCGGTGTTCTCTTTGAGCTCTTTGATGATGCCTTTGAGCCGCTCCTCGAACTGGCCGCGGTACTTGGTGCCCGCGACGATGAGCGAGAGGTCGAGCGAGAGGATCCGCTTGTTCGCGATGAACAGCGGCACGTTGCCGTCGACGATGCGCTGCGCGAGGCCCTCGACGATCGCCGTCTTGCCGACGCCGGGCTCGCCGAGGAGGATGGGGTTGTTCTTCGTGCGGCGGGAGAGGATCTGGATGATGCGCTCGACTTCCTTCTCCCGGCCGATGAGCGGATCGAACTGCTGTTGATGCGCCATCTGGGTGAGATCGCGAGCGTATTCGGCGAGGAACGGAAGCTCTTTTTTCTGCTTGTCGGCCTCGCGCTCCTTGAGGATGGAGATCGTCTCCTCCCGGACGCCGTAGACGTTGAGGCCTTTCGCGGTGAGGATGCGCGCCGCGGTGGAGGACTCGACGCGAAGGATGCCGATGAGGAGATGCTCCGTGCCGACGTACTGGTGGAGCATCGACTCCGCCTCGTGCGCGGCATAGGCGAGGATCTTCTTCGATTCTTCGGAAAGGGGGAGCTCGGCGGAGGAGGAGATGCGGTCGACGAAGAGCCGGTCGCCTTCGACTTCCCGGCGGATCTGCTCCGGCTTGACGTTGAAGCGGGAGAAGATCTCTTTGATGATCTCTTCTCCCTCGCGAAGCACTCCGAGGAGGATGTGCTCCGACTCGATGACGCGCGAGCCTAGCTTCGATGCTTCATAGCGGGCGAAGAAGAGCGCGCGGCGTGCTTTCTCGTTGTATTTTTCGAACATGGTCTGGGCACCGTGCTGTGATTCTACACGGGCGGGTTGGCAACCCGTGCGATTCAGCTTGCCCGGGCCGTAACGCTCAACGCATCACAAATGTTCTGTCGCAGCGCGCGGCGAGGTCGTTGTTGTGGGTGACGATGATCGACGTCAGCTCCCGCCGCTCGTGGCAGGAGCGCATCAGATCGAAGACCTTCTCGCTCGTTTCCTGATCGAGATTGCCGGTCGGCTCGTCGGCCAGGAAGAGCTTCGGATCGATGAGCAGCGCCCTGGCGATGGCCACGCGCTGCTGCTCGCCGCCCGAGAGCTGACTCGGGAAGTGCTTCTCCCGCGCCGTCAGTCCCAGCTCCCCCAAAAGCCCCCGAGCCTTGGCCAGCGCCTCGCCCCGAGGCATCCGGCCGATCCAGCCCGGCATCGCGACGTTTTCCGCCGCGCTGAACTCGGGCAGGAGGTGATGGAACTGGAAGACGAA
>JAFAVZ010000063.1 GCA_019242175.1 Acidobacteriota bacterium | reverse complement strand
TGGGCGAGGTGCGCGTCGGGATGCGAGGTGCGCGGTGCGGAGGCGAGGGCGGTGGGCGCGGTCTCGCCGTTGCCGGAAGACCACAGCACGAGGCGCGCGCGCCCGGCGACGAGCGAGCGCGGCACCATGCCCCAGCTCCGGCTGTCGAACGAGTTCGCGCGGTTGTCGCCCATCACGAAGTAGCTGTCGGCGGGGATGATCTGCGCCGGGATCGCGCCGCTGGCGGCCGGCTCCAGCACGTAAGGCTCGGGAAGCGCGCGGCCGCCGATGCGAACGCGTCCGTCGCGCGAGTCGATGAGATCGCCGGGGCTCGCGATCACGCGTTTCACCAGCAGCTCATCCTCTTTCGATGGCGAGCGGAACACGATCACGTCGCCCGGTTGCGGCTTGTCGTCGAAACGGTAAGGCGTGACGACGATGTGATCGCCGACCTCGAGCGTGGGCGACATCGATTCCGAGGGGATGGCGTAGATGCGGAAGAACGCGTGCCGCACGAGCAGCGCGAGCGCCACCGCGATGGCGAGCGGCTCGAGGATCAGGCGAACGGTCGACTTCTGCTGCATCCGAGGGTGAAACGAATCAGGCAGGGTGAAAGTTCCGGGCCAGCTACGTCTCCGAAACGTAGGGCCGGCTCTCCAGCCGGCATAAGGAATACGGTCGCGGCGGGCGACGCCCGCCGCATCATTCTCGACTGCGGCCGGCTGGAGAGCCGGCCCTACGTGCAACGACGCACCTACGCTCGCGTCGCGTGCATCGTGTCGGACGTGATCCGGGGCGAAGGCGCGGCGCCGAGCACGGCATAGACGGGCATCTTCTGCTGCAGGCCCTTCAGCGCGAACTCGCCCAGAGGCTCGGTCTGGAAGCTACCGATGATCCGTTCCAGCGTGTTCTTCGAGATCACGACCTGGCCGGGTTTGGCCACGCCGCTCTCGAGCCGCGACGCGATGTTCACCGAGCTGCCGAGCACGGTGTAGTCGACGCGTTTCTCCGTCCCGACGTTGCCCACGACGGCCGGCCCGCTGTTGATCCCGATGCGCACGCGCACGGTCGGCAAGCCCTGGCGCTCGCGTTCCGCGTTCCAGTCCTGCACCAGGCGTTGGAGCATGATCCCCGCGAGCACGGCGCGGTCGGCGTGATCGTCCTGCGGGATCGGCGCGCCGAAGAACGCCATCACCGCATCGCCGATGAATTTGTCGAGCGTGCCGCCGTACGCGAAGATCGCCTCCACCGCGAACGAGAAAAAGTGCGAGAGGAACTCCGCGACTTCTTCCGGCTTCTTCGTCTCCGAGATCGTCGTGAATCCCGAGATGTCCGCGAACAGAATCGAAACCTCGGCGAGGCGGACATCCGTTTCGTCCGCCGCGACCGAGACGGCGCCTTTCACGATCTCGTCGATGACCGCCGGCGAGTGATAGCGCTCCATCTTCGAGCGGATCTTCCGTTCCTGCTCGACCTTCTCCGCGAGCTGCGCGCGCTCGATCGCCACGGCCGCGAAGTTCGCAAGCGCCGTCAGCAGATCGAGATCCTCCTCGGTGAACCGGCCGATGTGGATCGGCGAGTCGACCTGCACCGCGCCGATCACGCGTTGCCGATTCCAGAGCGGCACGCACATCGCGGAGCGGATGCCGTGGATCGCGATCGATTTGCCGCCGAGGAGGCGCGCGTCTTCGAGGGCGTTGGAGGTCATGAGCGCGATCTGCTGCTCGGCGACCATCTTGAGGATCGTCCGGGAGATCGGGATGTCCTGCTGGTCTGCGCCTTCGATGAACTTCGTCAGCTTCGGCACCGGCGTACCGTCTTCGTCGAAGAGGATGAGCAGCCCGCGCTCGACCGGCAGGTAACGGAAGATCATGTCCATCACCGTGTTGAGCAGCGAGTTCAGCTCCTCGCTCTGCAGCAGCGCGCGGGCGACCTGCACGAGTACCTGGAAGATCTTCTCGCGCGTGACGGACGGCTCTTTCACGCCGCCCGTCTGCGAAGGTGGACGTGCGGCGGGCGGCTGCTGCGCGACTTCGCCGAGGTCGAGACCGAACTCGGAGTTGAAGTCGGCGATGCGCCGGATCACGGTGCCCGACGGGTTGTCGAACATCGAGTTGCCGGTGAACTCGACCGAGGGTTGGGCCTTGAGCTCGAGCTGGACGGAACCGATCAGGATCTTGTCGCCGGG
>JAFAVZ010000513.1 GCA_019242175.1 Acidobacteriota bacterium | reverse complement strand
GCGAGCCGCCCCATTGGCGGCTCCAGGCGCGGCGCAATTGCAGGTCGGACCCGAAGCCCGCCATCGCCGCGGCACGCGTCACGGTCGCTCCGTATTCGAGCGACTGCCGGGCCCGTTCCAGCCGGATCAAGCGGAGGTAATGCAGCGGCGAGATGCCGGCGTGCTCGATGAACAGTCGCAACAGGTGACGTTCCGCTGCGTGAGCGACCGCAGCCAGCGACGCCATGTCCCAGTCGCGTTGCGGCTCGGAGACGATCGCATCCTGCACGCGATGCACGGTCGGATGCAGGTGGCGGCGATGCATGTGGAACGGCGAGAGCTCCGTGTCGCGCGGAGAGCGTCGCAGATACACCACCATGTCCTCCGCCACCCTCGCCGCCAACCCCTCCCCGCACTCCTCGGCGACGAGGTGCAGCGCGACGTCGATCCCCGCTGTGATCCCCGCGCTGGACGCGACCGGACCGTCGACGACGAAGACGCGGTTGTCGATGACCTGCGCTTCCGGAGCGAGGGTTCGCAGCATCGGCAGGAGCTCGTGATGCGTCGTGCATCGCCGCCCGACCAGCAGCCCCGCGCGAGCGGCGAGCAGCGTGCCCGAGCAGATCGTGACCAGGCGATGCGGCGCATTCGGGTCGAGCAGCGCGTCCCGCAGCCGATCGCGCAGCCATCGCGCGGCCGTCGCGATCTCCGGCGTGCCTTGCGTCACATGCGCCGTCGGTTGTCCGACGACGACCACCCAGGTCGGCTGATCGAGCTGCTTCGGCAGCGGCGCGAGATCGCCCAGCGCCAGCCCGACGGAGGTGGGGAGGGTGGACGTCGGTCCGGCGAAACGAAGACGAAAACGCGGCGGCAATCCCTGCGCCTCGCGGTGTTGATTGGCGAGCCGAAAGGCTTCCGCCGGCCCCGCGATGTCGAGCAGCAGCGAGTGCGGCACGATGACGAAGAGGACGTCGATGAGCTGCGAGCGCGCGATCATCGGCAGAGCGTACGACAGGGTTGCCGGCGCTGTACCTGGCGGATGTCCGAAAGTGACTGAAGGTTGTCGGCCTGCGCCGCGACACGGCTGCGGCCCGCCTCTATCTTCCGGTCCATGGCGATTCGCACGTACGTTCTCTCCGCAATCCTCGCGGCGGCACTTCCGTGGTGCTCCGTGTCCGCCCAGGAGCCGGGCGACGACTTCTACGCTTACGCGAACCGCGTCTGGCTCGATGGCGCGAGGATTCCGGCGGGCAAGGAGCGATGGGGAACGCGCGAGGAATTGCAGGAGCAGGCCCGCCGCCGCGTCCTGGCGTTGCTCGACGCCGCGAAAGACGCGCCCCGGGGGTCGACCGCGCGCAAGGTTGCGGACTTCCGCGCCGCGTACCTGAACGAGGCCGCCATCGAGGCGCGCGGTCTCGCCCCGCTTCGGCCGCTGCTCGATCGCATCGACAAGATCTCGGACAAGTCGGAGCTCACGCGTCTGCTCGGGCGCGGCATGCGCGCGGACGTCGACCCGCTCGGCTGGGGCGTCTATCAATCAGCCAGCGTGCTGGGCCTGGCCGTGTCGCAAAGCATCCACGGCGAGAAAAACAACGTCGCTTTTCTGGTCCAGGGCGGATTGGGTCTGGCGGATCGCGAGGACTATCTCAGCGCCGATCCGGCGAAGGCGGAGCTGCGCACGCGGTACCGCGAGTCCATCGGAAGAAGGCTCGCGCTCGCCGGATTCGACCGGCCGGAGGAACGCGCGGCCGCGGTGCTGATGCTGGAAACGGCGCTCGCAGAAGGACAGGCCACGCGCGAGGCGTCGGGCAACGATCGCAATGCGGACAATGTCTGGAAGCGAGGCGATTTCGCAAAGAGAGCGCCGGGCATGGATTGGGCGCTCTTCTTCCACGGGGCAGGTCTGTCCGGCCAGGAGGAGCTCGGGGTCTGGCAACCTACCGCGGTCACGGGGTTGGCGGCGCAGGTCGCGTCGCAGCCATTGGAGACCTGGAAGGACTACCTCCGCTTCCACGTCCTCCACGACTTCGCCGATGTGCTGCCGCGTGCGTTCGCCGGCGACGGTCCGCAGCCGTCTCGCGGCGAGCAGGCGCTGGCCATCACGCAAACGGCGATGAGCGACGCGATCGGCCGGATGTACGCCGAGCGCTATTTCCCCGCCGAGCAGAAGGCGCGCGCCGAGCGCATCTCGGACAACGTCCGCGCGGCGCTCATCGCACGCGTCGAAGCCGCGACGTGGATGTCGCCCGCCACGAAGGCGAGCTCGCTCCGCAAGTTGAAAACCCTCTACGTCGGTCTCGGGTACCCGGAGCGCTGGGAGGACTACTCGTCGCTCACCATCGATCCGAAAGATGCATTCGGCAATCGCATGCGCGTCTCCGAACGCGCCTACCGCAACGCCGTCGCCCGACTCGATCAACCTGTGGATCTGCAGCAGTGGGGCATGGCGCCGCAGACCGTCGGCGGGCTGCTCGTGTTCCAGCAAAACTCGTACGTGATGTCGGCCGCGTTGCTCGAGCCGCCGAAGTACGACGGGTCGTCCGACGCCGCAGCCTATGGTTCGTTGGGCGCACTCATCGGACACGACCTCACGCATTACATCGACACGCTCGGCGCCGACTACGACACCGAGCACCGGATGCGCCACTGGTGGACCGCCGAGGATCTGGAGCATTTCCAGACGCTCACGCAGCCGCTGGTGAGTCAGTTCTCCGCGTACGAACCGTTTCCAGGCGTCTTCATCGACGGCAAGCTCACGCTCACCGAGAACATCGCCGACCTCGGCGGCCTCGCCGCTGCTTTCGACGCCTACCGAAAGACGCTCGGCAACCGCGCGACCGACCCGGACTACGTGCGTTCCCAGGACCGCGAGTTTTTCGTCGCGTATGCACGGACACAACGGCGAAAGGCGACCGAAGCCGCGACGCGCAAACAACTGGCGACCGACGTCCACGCGCCCGAGGAGTACCGAGCCGACACCGTGCGGAATCTCGACGCGTGGTACACGGCATTCGACGTACGTCCCAGCCAACGGCTGTTTCTGGAGCCGGCGAAACGGGTGCGGATTTGGTAGGGGAGGCTCGCAGTCAGCGATCGGGCGTGAGAACGACGTTCGCTCCGGTGAGCGACTGACGGTACATCTGCTGGAGAGCCGCGGGATTCGCGAACGGATCGGCGGCGGCGAGGTCGCGCGGCATGTCCTTGCTCCAGCGCCAGAGAAGCAGCGCGGCACGTTGATTGGGAGCGATGGGCGCAAGCGCGATGGTTTCGCCAGAGCGGATCTGGACGGGCAGGTTGTGCAGCGCCTGATGAGAGAAGAAGACCTCGCTCGGCACGACCTCGCCATCGAGCTCCAGCCCGATCGGACCGCCGCCATGCGGCGACGCCGCGGGCAGCATGACGGAGATCGGCGTCGCGGTGACGGTGGGCAAGAGGATCTCGCCATCTTCTGCCGACATCGGGAAACGTGTAAGCGGATAATCGAATGCGACGAGGTAGAGCATCGCGCCGGCCGGAACGCTCGCGGGCAGCGTCGCAGTTCCGTCGTCCTGCACGCCGGCTACGGCGAGAACTTTCGGACCTATGGCCGCGAAGATGCGCGCCTCATGCACCGCTCCGAGCACAACAACCCGTCGTCCTCGGGAGCGAGATAGTGCGAGCGTGACGCGCTCCACATCCGCGGACATACGGATGTCGCTTCTACACGCCGATTCGTATCCCGCAAGTCGCGCGCACACTTCGAAAGCAGCGTCGGTGGAGAGACTCTCGTCCGCAACCGTTCCGTCATCTCCGGTCAGGCCGAGATCCGTGCTGCTCACGGAGTGGTCGGGCGTGATGACGCGATTCGTTACGGCAGCGCCGGACAGCGCGGCTCCGCCGGCGGCATCGACGACTTGGATCACGAGTTGATTCTCGGGAATGACGACGTCGTAGCGCGCGCCGACCTCGTCGTGCGGGATCTCGACGTACATCTTGTGGGTGTCGCAGGGTGTGACGTAGATCGCACGCCTGCCGGGCGGTTGGGAGACGAAACAGCGATACTCGCCGGTCTCGGGTAAGCTGACCGTGATCCCGGTGGCGAAGGCGATGGTCGCGGAGAGCGGCTTGCCATCGCGGCGGATGCTGCCGGTGACGACCGGCGGATCGAGCGCGAGTGAGGCGGTGGCGTTGTCGCGCAGCGCAACGCGTTCCGTCGCGCGCGCTCCGTTGCGGAAGAGGACGAGATCGTAGTCGCCCGGCGGAAGGTCTTCAATCGACATCTTCCCGCTGGCGGCACGTCCCAGCGCGACTGTGCGGATGGCTTTGCAGTCCTTTGGTGTCGAGCGGTCGAAGCCGTAACGACAGCGCGAAACGGTGAGCCGCGTCGCATCCTCAGATGTCTCGCCCGAGCAGGTGCGAGCGGCGGCGTTGCGGATGTCGTCGCCGACGCGCCAAGTCACGTCGATGTGCGTTTGGATGCGCGTGGAAAGCGAACGTAGGAGCGTGCGGTCATCGGCGCGCACGGAAAGCGGAACGGAGTCGCCGCGCCAGCCGTCGCCTGCAAGCTGGAGTGCGTATTCGCCGGCCGGCACGTTTTCGAAGAGCCCGAGGCTTTGATCGAAGAACGGTGCCTCGCGGAGCGGGAGGGTGGGAGCGAGTCGCCGGCCGGTCTTCGCATCGATGAGGCGCAGAAGAGGCGACGACGTGCCGTCCATCGCTTCGCGCTGCTCCGGAGGGACGGTTGGATCGATGTTGATGAGCGCCACCACGGTGCCGCTCTTGCTGCGCGATACCTGAGCTTTCGTCGTGCGGCCTGCCTCGACGCTCAACGGGTGGCCGGCCCACACGATCGCGCCGAGCCGCTCGATCAGGACGATGAGCCGGAGTGGAGCCGCGGGTACCGCGACATGGGCGAGGTCGCCAGCCACGGGATGCGCCGACGGAAGCGAACGGCGGCCGGCGTTCTCGATGTAGAGCGCGAACGACTCGCCCTCCTGGAGCGCCGGTGCCGCGGCGCTCAAATCGAGAAAGGCGGAAGGGAGTAATTCGACCGGCATCGCCGCCAACGGATGGGGATCCGCCGCAGCGATGTGTGCCGCGAGACGCTGAGACGAGACGAGTCCCGGCGCCTGTACCCAGTAGTTCCAGGTCCCCGGCATCAGCGCGATGGCGGCGTCTCCGGATTCGCAGCGAACGGCACTTTTGCCCGGAGCAAAGAGGCAGACTGTCGTGCCGCGCACCGGCTGGCCATCGTGCTCCGGTCGGACGCGAAAAGAGCCTTCCGCCGCAGCGGACCCGGTGAGGAGCAACAGCGCCAGGATGGTGAGAAAACGGATCAAGGAGGCGGTCACATGCCGTTGAACGGTCCGCAACTGCTGCATTGGGCCGGACATCCGGATGCG
>JAFAVZ010000472.1 GCA_019242175.1 Acidobacteriota bacterium | reverse complement strand
ATCCTGGTTGTGCAACACGCTGGCCGGAGCGAACGATTGTTCGGTCTTCATCCGGATCGTCGCGCCGGGCGAGATCGCGATGGTCGTCGCCACCGTCTCCCCCTTGCGCGCAGATACGGTGCCGGCGAGTGCATCGTTGTTGAAGAGCTGTACCGAATTCGTGTCGTAAGGCGAATCAGGCGAGAGCCGGAAACTGAAGCGCGCATGGGTCGCGCCGATGTCGGGCAACACGATGGCCGACTCCTTTGCGAGCCAGCGCCATTCGTCGCCCTCGACCGTCCGTTCCAGTGCATACACACCGCGCAACGGCAGGTAGCGCTCCGCCGGACGCACCGGATCGAGCGAGACTTCGCGATAGTGATTGCGCGTCAACTTCCCGTACGCGTCGCTCGCCGGCCAGGAGAACTCGTTCGCCTCTTTGCTGAGCGTCCCGCCATCGACGAACTGCACGAGCGGCACGCCCTGCGCGGCGTAAAACGCGCGCAGGCCAGGCTCGATCGCGATCGTCTTGAAGTGCATCAGGTACTCCGCCGCGGGGCGGAGCGAGAGGTCGTAGAGGATGACCGTGTTCGGCGGGAAGTGGCTGTTCGCGTAGTCCGCCGCGGCGGCGACCGGCGACGGACCTTTCGTCCGCGCGGAGAGGATCGGATTGACGTACCACCACGACAGCGCGATGAAGAACGCCACGGCGAGGTACGGAACGAGCGCCACCTTCGTGCTCCGCCGCAGCGCCTCGAATCCGAAGGCCGCGAGGAGCGCGATGAAGATCATCGACGGCAGCGCGTAACGCGCGCCGTCCGCGGGATCCATCGACACGAGCTCGAACACGACCTGCACGACGGTGAAGACGACGAGCGGCAGGATGCGCGCGCCGCGTTTGCGCCAGAACGGCAACGCGCCGAGGCCGAGGCAAAGGAGGAGCGGGAGGGTGACGTATTTCGAGCCCCACGGATGGAGCAGGAAGCGGATGGCGATCTGCAAACCGGACATCGCACCGCGCGACATCGCGGCGTCGTGCGCGGCAAAGTACGAAGCCTGCTTCTGCTCGTAAGCGAGCAGCGCCGCCGGCCCGCCCGCCGCATCGACGAGCGGCAGGAGCCACATCAGCGAGAGGAAGCTGAAAGCGGCGATCGACGCGACGCGCTGCCGCATCGTGCGCATCTGCCACAGCCCGATGGCGAGCATCGGCAGCACCGGCACGAGGAGCTGAGGCCGGACGCCGATCGCGGCCGAGCACCAGATCCCGACGAGGATCGCGTCGCGCTCGTGGTCGCCTTCCTCCCCCGCCCTCACGATCGCCAACAGAGCGAGCGCCACGAACAGCAGCGACGGGATGTCCGAGAGCGCGAGCGTCGAGTGCAGCATCGCGCTCGCCGAGAAGTAGAAGAGGAGCGCGCCGCAGACGGCGAGATCGGCGTCTGCGAAGATCGTCCGGAAGTAGCGGGCCAGGGCGACGAACCCGAGTACCGAGGTCAGAATGCCGAGGGTGACGAGGCTTCGGAAGGGGTCGTTGAAAAAGACATTCAACAGTTTGCCGAGCAGAACGTATAGGGGATAGCCCGGCGGATGCGGGTGGTAACGCGACGGATCGAAATTCCGGATCGCCTCGCAGAACAGAAACTCGTCGTTCTCCCAGAGGGTTCTGGGAGTCGTGACGAGGCGCGAGGCGAGCACAAGGATCGCTCCCGCGATCTCCCGCCACCACCCATACAATCGCGTTGTGGGACCTGACATTCGGACGTGGCGTGTACTGTACAGCACCTTTCGCCCCCGCGGACCGCGGGTTCGATTTCACACGCTCATTCGGTACCTCACCTGCCCCTTCCCTGCACTTCTCGCGCATATTCCGCAGGGCGCAAAACTGCTCGACGTCGGTGCCGGCCACGGCGTGCTCGCGGTGTTGGCCCGGGAGCGCGGCGCGCGCGTCACGACCGTCGAGCCGGATGACCGCAAGGTTCAGCCGCTAAAGGACATCCGCGCCGTGATCGGCTTCGATGACGTCCTCCGCGGCGAGTTCGACGCCATCACGATCGTCGACGTCCTGTACAAAGTTCCGCTCGCGGACTGGGACCCGCTTCTCGCCCGTTGCGCGGCCCGTCTCCGGGCCGGCGGGCGCCTCCTCATCAAAGAGCAGGATCCTACGGCGCGGTTCAAGAACTCCTGGAACCGTCTCCAGGAATCCCTCGCCACCCTCCTCGGCCTCACCCTCGGCGAAGCCTTTTCCTACGAGGCGCCGGAAGCTTTCGCTGCGCGGCTGGCGCGCCACGGCTTTTCCACGACGTGGAGACGGGTCGACTTCGGCTATCCGCATCCGCACATCCTCTACATCGCTACCGCGTCACCTGCACCGCAGCGCTGAGCTCCGACGTCCAGGCGTAGCCGCCGGCGTAGTTGTCGGGCCGCGCGACCTTCGCCAAGAAGTACCCGCGGGTCGACGTCGCATTGATCCACTGGCCGGTGAGGTCGCCCTTCACCCTGCGGACAAACTGCGTATTCGGCTGGATGCTCTGTTCGAAGAGGAACCGCTCGCCGTCGCCGTCTGCGGCGTCGTTCGCGTAGGCGTCGACCAGATAGAAGTTCAAGTAGGGACCGAGCGGCTTCGTGTCGATGCGGATCTCGAGCGCCGTTTCGTCTTTCGCCGCGTCGTAGTGCGCGGATAGGATCACCGGCGGGTTCGTGGCCGCGCGCGTGTCATCTGCTTGCGGTGGCGTGACGCCGTCGAGGCCGATGTCG
>JAFAVZ010000442.1 GCA_019242175.1 Acidobacteriota bacterium | reverse complement strand
ATGAAAACGATTCAACGACTCGTGGTGACGGCCCTGCTGGCCGTCTGGATGTTTCCGGCAGTAGGCATGGCGAAGCCGCTGCCTACACCAACCGCCGAGGTTGACCCGCACTCGGCAGAGACCTCGTCAACGCAGCAGCCCGCCGCGGACAAGGAAGCGGCTTCCTTCGCCGCACGTGAACAGCAGTCTCCGGACCTCGCGAACTTCAAGGGCGGCGGCGTCTACATCTACCTGGGCAGCGGCGCGGCGCTCGTCCTCTTGATCGTCCTGCTGATCATCCTGGTCTGAGCGACGCAACGGTCGGGCCGCTGCCGACCGTCCTGGGAGGAGAACGCGATGAGCAACACGCTGCTGATGCCCGAATCAAACAACGCGCACGAAGACGGTTCTGGGCGTTTCACCGGCGTCGTCCTGCGAGAGACTTACACGCTGGGACGATGCATCGGGCGCGGCGGGATGGGCGAGGTCTACGAGGCCTCGCACGGACGTCTTCCAGGGCGAATGGCCGTGAAGATTCTCCTCCCGGAGCTCAGGACCAACGAGGACGCGTTTCGTCGGTTTTGTCGCGAGCCCGAGATCATGTCGGCGCTTCAGCACCCTCACATCATCCAGATCTTCGACTTCAACACCGCCGGCCCCGACGGTTTGCCGTACTTCGTGATGGAGTACCTCGACGGCATCGATCTTCGTGCACGTCTGGCCCGTTCCGGTCCGATGTCCGTCGCCGCCACTCTGCGCGTCGTCGGCGCCGTCGCGTCCGCGCTGGACGTCGCGCACGCTGCAGGCGTTGTGCATCGCGATCTCAAACCCGCGAACATCTTCTTGATGCGCGGAGAGCGCGAGAACGACGACTTCGTGAAGGTGATCGACTTCGGCATCTCGAAGGCGATGCGTTCCGACCTGCAGTTGACGAGCGTCTCGGACATCATCGGCACGCCGGACTTCATGTCACCCGAGCAAGCGCTCGGGCGCGTCGACAAGATCGACGCGCGGACTGACCAGTTCGCGCTCGCCGCGATCACGTACGCCATGCTCACCAACCGAGCGCCGTTCGTGGGAGAGGACGCCGCCTCGGTTCTTTACCAGGTCGTTCACGAGCCGCACCCACCTCTGGCTCGCTTTCGCTCCGGCGACGCCACCAAGCTGCAGGCGGTCTTGGACCGCGCCCTCTCCAAGCGCCAGGAGGATCGCTACGACAGCGTTCTCGACTTTGCGCGGGCACTCGAGGCTGCGGCGACGACGAAGCATCCGGCGCAATCCGTGGACTCCCCTCCTCCTGTGCGTTCGTCGCGGTCCGTGGACGCGCCGCCGCCCGTGCGGCTCGTACGCGCCCAGGTCCGCGAGGAGGCGGCGCGCTTCGACGAGATTGAGCTTCCTCGGAGCATCGATCGCGTTCCGCACGGACCGCTGCGGGGACTCGTGCTGGCACTCGTCCCGGTCGCATTCGTTGCCTTCGCCGTCCACAATGGCTGGCAACACCGGATTGCCGAGCGCGTCGTCAAGACGAAGGAACCTGTCGTCAGCTTCGCCCGAGCAAAACAGCCAGCGTCTCGCCCTGCAGGGCCTGTTCCCGATCCAACCGCGATTCCGGTCGTCACCGCACCGCGGCTGAAGCAGGCGCATCCTCCGGCCGGTGCAGTGTCCCCGGCAGCAATGGGGCGAGCACATGCCGCGGAAAAGGAGGGGGCCGTGCGGCGTGCCCACGGACGGCACCCTTCGGTGGAGCAGTCAGGTTGGCAGAGTATCCAGATCGTTTCGCAGGCTCCGCAATCGCGAGAGGACAACGTCGCCGCGTCGGCAGAACCAATCCCGCCGGCGCCGCCGCAAGCTGACTCTTCCGACGGTTTCTCGATTCCAGAGCCGACTCCGACTCCGGCGGCCGCCGATCTCGCTCCGCCTCCGGTTTCGTTCGAATAGGGGCGCGCTCCGCGCAATGAAGACCTTCATCAAGCAATGACGACACGCCCGAGCCTGCTCGCTCTCGCATTTCTGGCCGCGTGTTCGATCGACGCATCCATCGATCGGCCCTCGTGATGCGCGTCTAGCGGTTGACGACGACCGCCGGTTTCTGGGGTGCGCCGTCGGCGTATTCGATCGTGAGCGCGACGTTCTTGGCCGGGAACAGGGTGCGATCCGCGAGCGACAGCCGGTCCCAGCCGACGCCGCGCTCGCGCAGCTCGACGACCGACGCCGCCGAGATCCACGACCCGGAGTTCGCGTACCAGCCCGTGCGCTTGCGCGCGCGAATGCGTTCCACCGAACCGCCGGGCGTGTGCGTGTGGCCGAGGACGACCACGCTGATCCCGCGCTCGCCGCCCAACAACCGCGCCGCCGCCGTGCTCAGCGGATCGCCGAAGACTTCATCCTGCAGGTGAGCCGCCGCCTCCGGATCGATCGTGCGCAGCTCCTTCGCGGCCGCGCGCATGTCGGGCAGCACCTTCGCGGCGCCCGCGAGCGCCGTCCACAGACCGGCGAGCTCGGGATCGAAGCGAAACCGCATCAGCGCGTCGGTGAGCGCGCCGGCCGACACGTCGCCCTTCGCGAGCCGGTCGGCCATGTGCTCGACGACCTCCGTCAGCGACTCGGGTCCCAGATCGTGCGAACCGGGCGTCCCGAGCGCGCCCTGCAACAGCGCCGCGACCGCGTTGCGATTGAGCTCCCGGCTCTCG
>JAFAVZ010000409.1 GCA_019242175.1 Acidobacteriota bacterium | reverse complement strand
AAGCCAAGACGAGAGCATCGCGGCGAAAGAATCGAAAGCCAAAAGACGATCCACCCCAGTCGGAAGACTAAGCACGTCGAGGAGTACGCGCGTAGCGTCTTCCTCAATTGTCCGTTCGACGATGCTTACCTACCTCTGTTTCACGCCCTGATCTTTGCGATTTGCGACAGTGGCTACATCGCGCGCTCCGCGCTCGAGATCGAAGACTCGAGCGAGGTGCGGATCGAAAAGATCGCACGCATCATTGAAACCTGCCGGCTCGGAATTCACGACCTCTCGCGAACCGAGCTCGATGCTGAATCCAGGCTGCCTCGTCTCAACATGGCGTTGGAGCTGGGGATGTTCCTCGGCGCGAAGCGGTTCGGCGGCGCGCGCCAACAGCGCAAGAACTGCCTGATCCTCGATCGCGAACGCTATCGCTACCAGCGATTCATCTCCGACATCGCCGGTCAGGACATCTCGGCGCACGGCGATTCGCCAATGCGGACGATCCTCGCCGTTCGCACGTGGCTCGGCAACGACGCCGCCCCGTTCGAGCTCTTCGCCGCCGGAGGAATGAAGATGGCCTGGCGTTACGAGACGTTCCGCGAAATGCTGCCGCGCATCTGCGCGAGACTCCACATGTCGGAGAGCGAGCTCACGTTCAACGACCTGAAACGGATCATTGCCCGCTGGCAGCCCGGAAGCGGTGCTCGAAGCTGAGGTACAGCAGCACCGCCCGGTCACCAGCACTCGAGCCCACGCCGATCGGTACGCCGATGCCGGGCACGATTTGCAGGCCGCTCGGGAAATCGTAGGACCAGCGGATGCCGGGGCTGATGACGGCGGAGTTTTCCCAACCGTCGAAGCCCCGGCTCCGGCTGAGCACCGTTTCGAACATCACGTTGAAACGGTTCGCCGGCAGCCAAACGATGTTGTGCCCGAGACTGAAGCCTTCAACATCCGTACGTCCGCCGAGCGGGTTGCGGGCGCGAGGCACGAAGTTCAGGCCGAGGTCGAAGTGCTCCTGGAACTGCGGAGAAAGTACGAGACTCGTGGCGAGCGCGCCCTGATAGCCGACGGCTCCGTAGCCTTCGTCACGTTTCCAGTCGCCCGTCGGCAGCGTCGCGGTGAGACGCGCGGCCACGGCGAGCTTCGCGTCGGCGTCGCCCAGAACCTGGTAGCGGTAGTTGAGGGAAGTGTCGCCGAGGCGGGAGCCGATCGTGGCCAGGCCGTAGCTCAGCTGATGCTTCAGATTCGGCGCGGGCCACTCCTGCGTGAACGAAGTCGTCCACTGATCGTAGCGGTCGCGTTGAAAAATGCTGATGTGCTGCACGACGCCTGGATCCTGGTTGTAAGCCTCCTCCGTGAGGAAGCTGTTGTCCTGGATCTGCGCCCACGCAGGAAGCGCGAGGATCGCGCAAACGAAGAATCGAATCGCTGCCGTCAAGTGGCGGCACTCCCGCAGCCCGGACGCCGGCCTAGGGGAAAGCCAGCGCGCGGAAATGCCGCCGCTTCGCCGCAGCGCGCTCAAGCGCGCGGCGGGGAGCGAGGATCGGAGAGTGTGACGACGCATGGAGATGGAGCCAGCTCGCGGCCGATCTCCCCAAGACGGGCCAGGCTGGCAAGCGCGAAGAACAGAGCCGCGATGACGACCGGCTCGGCGACGATGTCGAAAGCATCATCGCCGTTCAGATCATCCGCCAGGACGACGATCGAGAGCAGCGCAATCGCGGCTGCAATCGTCAGTACGCCTGCTTTACGGGTGAGCTCCACGGTGCCTCGCAGTATACCTTCTCCCCGCCTGTGACGGGGAGAAGGTTCGCATGGTTACGATTCGTTCACTTACTCGCCGCAGACGGTCTCGATGAGCGCGGCGCAAACCTGATAGGGATCCATGTTCGCCGCGGGACGGCGATCTTCGAAGTAGCCGTAGCCGAGGTTCGACGTCGCCATCGGAATGCGGACGGAGGCGCCGCGGTCGGAGACGCCGTAACGGAAGGAGGAGATCGGCGCCGTCTCGTGCTGCCCGGTGAGCCGCTCCTCGTTGTGCGCGCCGTAGACCTTGATGTGATCGTCGTGGCGCTTCTCCAGCTTCTTCATCGCCTCTTCGATCACCTTCATGCCGCCTGGCGCGCGCATCGTCTTCGTCGAGAAGTTCGTGTGCGCGCCCGCGCCGTTCCAGTCGCCCTTCACCGGCTTCGGATAGAGCGTGGCGCTGACGCCGAACTCCTCGCCGATCCGATACAGCAGCCAGCGCGCGAGCCACAGCTCATCGGCCACGTCGAGAGGGCCGAGCGCGCCGATCTGGAACTCCCACTGCGCGGGCATGACCTCCGCGTTCGTGCCGACGATCGAGATGCCCGCGTCAATGCAAGCCTGCGCGTGCGCCTCGACGACTTCCCGGCCGAAGACTTCGTCGTTGCCGACGCCGCAGTAGTAGCCACCCTGCGGCGCGGGGAAGCCTTTGTCCGGCCAGCCGAGCGGCTTGTTGCCCTCGAACAGCGTGTACTCCTGTTCGATGCCGAACCACGCCTCCTCGGCCTCGTGCTTCTCCGCGACTTCGCGCAGATGCGCGCGCGTGTTGCTCCAGTGCACGCTGCCGTCCGGATTGAGCACTTCGCAAAGCACGAGGAGATCGTGCTCGTCATGCAGCGGGTCGCGGACGATCTTCACCGGCCGGAGCAACAGGTCGCTGAAGTGGCCCGTGGCCTGCGACGTGCTCGAGCCGTCGTAGCCCCACTCCGGGATGTCTTCGACCTTTTTCACCTGACCGTCGATGATCTTCGTCTTCGAACGGAGCTTCGCCGTCGGCTTCTGGCCGTCGATCCAAATGTACTCGGCTTTGATCTTCAATTCGGAACCTCCTGAGGTGCGTTGGAAGGATGGCGCACGATAGCAAAGAGGTCCGCCGAGCGGCAGTCTGTTTCGGAAAGACACAATGCGCTAACATTCGAGTCCTGCCCCCATTCGCATGCCTCCCCGCCGGCGTTTTCTGATCCTGGCCGCGTTGGCGCTCGTCGTCACGGCGCTCGTCTTCGCGTTCGTGCCGCGCATTCCGCAGGATCAGGGCTATCACCATTTTGCCGACACGCGCCCGCTCGCCGGCATCCCCAACGCCGCGAACGTCCTCTCCAATCTCGGCTTTCTCGTCGCCGGCATCTTCGGCCTGATGAGCATCCGCTCGCCGCGCGCGGCGTCGTTCGTGCTCTTCGGCGGCGTCGTCGCGACCGCGTTCGGCTCGGGCGCGTATCACTGGTTCACGAACGATGCGTGGCTCGTGTGGGATCGCGTCGGGATCATGATCGCGTTCGCCGGCTTCTTCGCGCTAGTGATCGAAGACCGCATCGGCTGGCCGGACAGCGCGTGGTTCCCAATCCTGCTGGCGATCGTCAACATCATGACCATCGCGCTCTGGCGCGTCAGCGGCGATCTGCGCGCCTACGGCATCGCGCAGTTCTTCCCGCTGCTCGCGACGATCGTGCTCTGCGCCTTCTTCCGCGCGCGCCATACGCACGGCTGGATGGTTTGGCTCGTGCTCGCGTGCTACGTCGCCGCGAAATTCTGCGAAGACGGCGATGCTCCCATCGATCGCGCGTTGCACTTCGTCAGCGGCCACACGCTGAAGCATCTCCTCGGCGCGCTCGGCGCGTTCCTGATCGCTCTGTGGTTGCGACGCCGTCAGCTGGCAACTTCGCTGCGCTCATCCGCGCGATAGACCACTACGCGGTTCTTGCCCAACGACTTCGCGCGGTACATCGCCCCGTCGGCGCGTTTCAGCAGCTCGCTCTTGTCGTGCTCGATCGGCATCGTCGACGCGCGGTCGGGCACGTACTGCGCCATGCCGATCGACGCGCTCAAGATGCCGCGCAGCTGCAGCGGCGGCATGCTGAAGCCCCACTCGCGATCGAGAAACGTCGTTCCGGCGACGGCGCGGCGGATGTCCTCGCACACAGCCTGTCCTTGTTCGACGTTCGTGTCCGGAAGGATCATCACGAACTCGTCGCCGCCGTAGCGCGCGACGGTCGCATCGGGCCGTTGCACGATGCGCTTCAGCAGGAAGCCGACTTCGCGCAACACCTGGCTGCCGGCGAGATGTCCGTGCTGGTCGTTGATGATCTTGAAGCGGTCGAGATCCATGAAGATCAAAACCGCCGCATTCCCCGTCGCCCGAGCCTCGGCCAGCGTTTCGGTCAGGCGCACGTTGAACCAGCGATCGTTATAGAGCCCGGTCAGATCGTCGCGCTTCGCCAGCTCGTGCGCGCGTTTCGCGTCGAGCGCGTTCTGGAGCATGAACGACGTGTAGCCGGCGAAGATCTCCAGCAGCGTCATGTCCCGCCTGGTGAACGTCTTCCCTTCCTGGCGGTTGATCAGCTCCAAAACGCCGCACACGTTCTTCCCCAGGTAGATGGGCACGGCTACGATCGAATGCGTCTTGTGTCCGATCTGCTGGTCGATCTCCGGATAGAAGAACGAGTCTTCGTCGACGTCCATCGACAGGTACGGCGTCCCCTGCTGGTAGACGCGGCCGACGATGCCGTTGCGCGCGGAAAGGCGCTGGCCGATGAGGTCCCGGCTGGCCTGGCCGAACGTGGCGATGAACACCAGCTCGTTGTCCTGGCGCGAGGCGACTTTGTGGAAGGGATCGTCGAGGAGGATGGAGCCCGACTCGGCCGGGACGAACTCGTTCGCCTTCTGCAGGATCTGGCGCAGCACGAGATCGAGATCCACTTCGCTCTTCAGCGAAAGGCCCGCTTTGTGGCGCTCGAGAAACCGCTCGAGCTGCGGGATCTCGAGGGAGTGGAAGTGGATCATGCGCGGCTTCCCTCGATCGGTCGAGACCGCCGATTATAGCGCCGGAGCAACTCCACGCTCCCCCACGCCGCCGCAGCCCAGAATCCGACGTTGATCACGATCAGGCCGACGAGCGCCGCGGCGCGCGCACCGTAAGGCAATTCCGTCCAGGCGATTCCGCGCGACGAGAAGACGAGCCGGATCGTCGTGAACGCCGGCCAGGCCGGCCATGCCCACGGGCCGAACCAGGCGAAGATCGTCATCGCGATCCCGAACAACGTGCAGCTGAATCCGCGGCTCACGCCTCCTCCGCCTCGCGCGCTTCTCGCTCGAACGAGATCGCATTGTAGGCCGCCGACGCCGACTTCCCCGAACGGCGCAACATCCAGTACTCGCCGAGATACCGCCAGAGGAACCGCAACAATCCAATCCGGCGCACCTGCCGGACGTGCGCCAGCTCGTGACGCAGCAACCGTTCGAGCTCCGCCTCCGAACGCTCGAGCATGTGCGGCGCGATGTATACGCGCCGGCCAAGGGTCAGGCCGATGACGTCGCGTCGGAGGAACGGTCGCATCCACCAGGGGTAGAAAAACTGGACGACCGCGCCGGCCTCGTCGACCACTGCACGAAGTCTTTCGTTCATGCCCTAAAATGCGCGCTCATGCGCAGACTGCCGATCATCCTCAGCTTCGCTCTCTTCGCCACCGCAACGCTCGCCCAGGACCGCGACTTCAGCAAAGTCGAGGTCAAGGCGGCCAAGGTCAACGGCAACGTGTACATGCTCACCGGGTCGGGAGGCAACATCGGCGTTTCCGTCGGCGACGACGGCATCGTCATCGTCGACGACCAGTTCGCGCCGCTCGCACCGAAAATCCGCGAGGCGCTCAAAGGCATCACCGACAAGCCGATCAAGTTCATCCTCAACACCCACTTCCACGGCGACCACACCGGCGGCAACGAGATCTTCGGCCGCGACGGCACGATCATCGCCCAGACGAACGTCCGCAAGCGCCTCGCCAGCGGCTCGACCATCGCCGGCCGCGAAACGCCGCCCGCGGCGAAGAGCGCACTGCCGGTGATCACGTTCGACGAAAGCCTCAGCGTCCACGTCAACGGCGAAGAGATCAAGGCGATTCACTACCCGCACGGCCACACCGACGGCGACGCCGTCATCTACTTCACGAAGTCGAACGTCGTGCACATGGGCGACGACTACTTCAACGGCACGTTCCCGTTCGTCGACGTGCAGAGCGGCGGCAGCGTGAAGGGCCTCATCGCCAATGTCGACAAGGTGCTGACCACGCTCCCGGACGGCGTCAAAATCATCCCCGGCCACGGCCCCCTCGGCGACAAGCCCTCCCTCGAAGGCTACCGCGACATGCTCAAGGGCACCTGGGCCGTCGTCGCCGACGCGATCAAGAACGGCAAGACGCTCGACCAGATGAAGCAGGAGAAGACGCTCGCCGCGTTCGAGCACTATGCGTCGGATTTCGTGACGCTCGACCGGTGGACGGAGACCGTCTACAACGAAGTGTCGAAGGAAGTGAAGCCGGAAACCCAGGGTCCCTGACGAAACGTAGGGCCGGCTCTCAGCCGGCCGCAGTCGAGAATGATGCGGCGGCACGCCGCGTCCGTATTCATGGGCCGGCTGGAGAGCCGGCCCTACGTGCGTTTCTTCAACGACAACGTCATTTCGAACTCCGCCACCGGCTCGTCACCCAGCTTCGACGGGACGGTGGCGGTGACGTGTACCACCGCTTCCTGCCGTTCGCCCGTTTCGAGCGTGCGCCGCACGAGGTCCTGAATCACCGCGCCGTCTTCATTCGTGAAGTGCACATCGCCCTCGGCGCGTTTGAGAAAACGGCAGTGGAGGTCCTTGAAGACGAACGAGAAATCCGCCTTCTTCTGCTGCATCAGGTGGAACGAGATCAGCCCGCCCGCGACGTCCGCACCGATGCACAACACGCCGACGTACATCGAGCGCAGATGATTCTTCGTCCGCCAGTTGAGCGGAATGCGCACGACGCAGCGCCGCTCGTTGACTTCGAGCACGCGCGGCTTGACGAAGAACAGCAGGAAGACGTTGCGCAACGCCCAGAGGCGCACGGCGAGTGTGTTCATCGATTCGACTTTCGCGCGTAGGGAACCATCGCCCATTCGTACAACGCGGTGGGAAGGATGCGCACGGTGCGCATGAGGAACGACATCGGCGTCGGGAACTCGATCACGCGTTTCCCTCGCTCCAATCCGTCCGCAATGATCCGCGCCGCCTCGGGTGCCTGGAGGAGAAACGGCATGCGGAAACGATTTTTGGAGACGATCGGCGTGTCGACGAAGCCGGGATTGATGACCGAGACGCCGACGCCATGCGGCACGAGCTCGATGCGGCTCGCCTCGAGCAGCGTCTGCATCGCCGCCTTGCTCGCTGAATACGGGCCGGACGTCGGCAACGCGCGATGTCCCGCGATGGAAGCGATGCCGGCGAATCTCCCCGAGCGGCGCGCGACCATTCCCGGAATCACGGCGTCGAACAGATACAACATGCCGAAAACGTTCACGCGCAGCACGCGTTCGGCATCTTCGAGGCTGAAACGCGCGGCGTGATTGAAGACGCTGATGCCGGCATTCGCCACCGCCAGATCGCACGGCCCGAACTTCTCCTCGGCCGTGCGCACTGCATCACGAACGGACGCGGCATCCGACACGTCGCACGCCACGCCGAGCGCCTTCGGCAACTCCGATGCGATCCTCTCGACGAGATCCTGCCGCCGCGCGAGCAAAGACACCGCCCACCCGCGCCGCGCGAGCTCGCGGCCCAACGCTTCGCCGATGCCGGAGGATCCGCCGGTGATGATGGCGTGCATGCGCGCGCAGTCTACTTCAGCGTCGGCAGCTTCACTCCGGAGGTCAGTACCGGCGCAAACAGATCGCCCACTTTCGCCAACCGATCGGGCATCGTCTTGATGTTGTACTTCTTCGGGTCGAGCTTCTTCGTGATCTCTTCCCACTTCAGCGGCGCCGACACGGGCGCACCGTCGATCGCGCGTGGCGAATACGGCGCGACGACCGTCTTGCCGTACGAGTTCTGCATGCAATCGAGATAGAGGCGTCCGCGCCGTTTCGCGAGGCTGCGCTCCACCGTGATGCCAGCCACGTTCGCCGCAACCGCCGCGGCGATGTTGCATCCGAACGTGCTCGCCTCTTCGTATGTGTAGCCCGGCGCGAGCGGCACGAGCACGTGGATGCCGCGTTTGCCCGACGTCTTCGGGAAGCCGGGCAGTTCCATGTTCTCGAGCAGCCCGCGCATGATGATCGCCGCCTCGATCGCCTGTTCGATGCCCTTCCCTTTCGCGGGATCGAGATCGAAGAGGATCCAGTCCGGCTGGTCGAGCGTCGGCTCGTGCGAGTGCCAGGTGTGGATCGTCAGCGCCGACATCTGCGCGAGCCAGCGCAGCGTCTCGGGGCGATCGACGACGAGATGCTTCACGCTTTTGCGCGACACGGTGCGCGTCGGCGTGTCGATCGTCGTGATCCACGGCGGGGCCTCGCGCCCGACGTTCTGGTGGAACCACGAATCCTTGTCGATGCCCTGGTTCCAATGCTCGAGCGTCAGCGGCCGTCCGCGCAGCGCGCGGATCATCGGCTCGCTCACCGCCTCGTAGTACGCGGCGATGTCTTCCTTCGTGATCTCGTCGCGCGGATAGAGCACGCGGTCGGGATTGGTCAGGTTGACGACCGGCGACTCCGGCTTCTTCTTCTCCGACGATTTCTCCTTCACCACCTCGCCCACCTCCTTGTCGTCGCGCAGACCGAGGAAGGACGGATGGCGCAGGCGGTCATCGTCGGTCCATTCCGTGAAAGCGATCTGCGCCACGAGCTTCGGCTCGCTCCATACCGCGTCGCGAAACTTCGGCGTGTCCTTCGCCGGCGACTTCGCGATGCGGTGCGCATCGAGCGCCTTGCGCAGCATCGTGCGCATCTTCGAGTTGAAGCCGGTGCCGACTTTGCCGGCGTAGTGCAGCGCGCCGTCTTTGCCGTTGTATGCGAGATGCAGCGAGCCGATGTCGAAGTTCGACGCGCTGCTCGGCTGGTAGCCGATGACGACCATCTCCTGTTCGTTGACGGCCTTGATCTTCAGCCACTCCTTCGAGCGGCGCGTTTCGTAGACGGAGCCAAGGCGCTTCGCGATCAGCCCTTCCCAACCCTCTTTTGACGCGCGCTTCAACGCCTCTTCCGGCGCCTCGTCGATCTGCACCGCGAGCTCGATGCCGGCCGGTGGCCGCTTCAGCACTTTCTCCAGCGTCGCGCGGCGCTCTTCATACGGAAGGTTGCGCAGGTCTTTGCCTTCGAGCCAGAGGATGTCGAAGA
>JAFAVZ010000053.1 GCA_019242175.1 Acidobacteriota bacterium | reverse complement strand
GCGCGACAGCTCGAGAATCGCGAGCAGCTGTTCGTCGCTCAACGACGAGGCCGGCGTCCAGGGGTTCACCTTCCGGATGAACAGCACCTCGGACTTGTAGACGTTGCCAATCCCGGCGACGACGTATTGATGGAGCAGCACGTCGGCAATGGCCTCGCCGCCGCGTTCGCGGATGCGGCGGATGGCTTCCTGGAAGTCGAAATCTTCGCCGAGGAGGTCGGGGCCGAGAGGCTCGAGCTCGCGGGCGAGCGTGCGGGACGTTTCCAGCTCCGCGATCGGGACGCTGAACGCCACGGCTTCATAGTCGGCGGTGGCGAGCACGATGCGCATGTCGCTCTTCGGCCGCTGCCAGCGCGCGCCTTTCGGATAGATGTGCCACGAGCCGTTCATGCGCATGTGCGTGCGCAGATGCAGGTCACCGGAGAACGACATCACGAGATGTTTGCCCGCCGCGTGGATGCGCTCGATCGTGCGTCCGACGATCGTCTCGCGCTCGAGCTTCGGCAACACGGTCTCGAAGCGGACGACGGTCTTGCCCGCCATCGCGTTGTGCAACGTGCGCGCGGCGCGATGGATCGTATCTCCCTCAGGCATGCGGGATCGCTCGCATCTGGTACCCGAGTCCGGTCGGCGCGAACCCAGCCTCGGCCAGGAAGGGCGCGAGCGGGCTGCGCGACGCCGGCTCGTCGTTGATCTCCGTGATGAGCAACGCGCGCCGCACGCCGTTCGTGACGATCGACGCCAACGTCTTCGCAACTGCCCGCGCCGTATTCGTCCGCGTCGGCTCATCCTCGGGCAGGAAGATCGTCAGCTGCTTTTCGCCGCGTGAGACGTACGCCGCGAGTGCGCCGTTCACGAGGATCACCTTCGCGCCGGCAATGCGCATCAGGCCGGCCGCGGGCCACTTGATCAACGCGCCGTACGGATTCGCCGGATCGGGCGCGGCGAGCAGGGTAACGTCCGGCGTCTCCGGCTCGTCACGCAACGAGCGCAAGAGATCGAGCGAGCCGGGGCCGCCGAATTGCGTGGCGCCGAGGCTGGCGACGAAGTAGCCGCGGCGGATGCGGCCCGCGTCTTCCATCGCCTTGAGAATGGGATACACGGCGCTGAAGCCGCCGGCGAGATTCTCCGCGCCGGCGACTTCGCGCACGACGAGGCCGTAGCGCGAGAGCAACTGCTGCGTGAGCGCCGTGCCGCGCTGCGTTGGATTCGCCGCGACCTCGGGAACGAGCGACCAACGGCCTTGCGTCGATGCCGGCGTCGACGTGCGCCGCGAACGGAACGTGCCCGCCCGCACCGGCGCCTTCTTGCCGCTCGACGTCCGCGTGAACGCGCGCAATGCGTGGAACGTGTCGTTCGTCACGACGCCTTTCCAAACGAGCTCCCACAGCCGATCGACGAGGTCGTTCGGAAAGCCGCCGACGGCGAGCTGGATCTGCGGGAAGAACGACGCGCCGTGCGTGCGCAGATGCATCACGAGCGGATCGTCCATCGGGATTTCCGCCGGCGTGTGCAGCAGCGGCAAGTGGTCGGTGAGGTAGAGCGCGACGCGGCCATCGTGCTCTCCGAGCGGCTCGACGCCGACCCACACGATCTCGCCCGCGGCGCTGAGCGTGTCGAGGTCGGAAGGTTTGTAGTCCTCGATGCGCGCCGGCAGGATCTCGCGTTCGAGCAGCGACGCCGCGATCGGATAGCCCTGCAACTGTTCGACGACTTCGAGCAATGCATCGAGTCCGCGGCGCTTCTTCGTCACGCCTTGCCACGATGCGAGCAGCCGCGCGAACACCGGCGTGTCGACCGGCTCGGTCTCGTGACGCAGCTTCGCCAGCGACCGCATCCGAAGAATGCGCAGCACTTCGGCATCGCACCACTCGCGTTGCGTTCCCTCGGGGCGGAACTCGCCTTCGATCAACCGTCCGCGCGCGACGAGCCGTTCGAGCGTGTGCGTGACGACGGCGACGCCGAGGCCGTAACGGCGCGCGACGTCGTTCGGCGTGAACGGGCCGTGCGTGCGCGCGAAGCGCATCACGAGATCGCCGACGGCATCGGTGACGGATTGCAGATAGCGCTCGGCGATGCCGGTCGGAAGCGGAGCGCCGAGGGCGTCGCGATAACGCGAGGCGTCTTCGATGGCGATGAAGCGCTTCTCCCGCGCGACCGACACTTCGAGGATGCGCCGCGCCTTCGCCAGCTCGCTGATCGCCGGCTTCGCATCGATCAACGAACGCGCCTGGATCTCATCCGCGGTCAGATCGCCGACGCGGAGAAGGAGGTCGTGGATCGCATCGGCAGACTTTGCCTTGTGGCGATCGTCGAGATGCTGCAATTCGATCTCGACCTGTGCGAGCGCGTCGGGATCGAGCAGCTCGCGCAGCTCGGGCTCGCCGAGGAGCTCGCGGAGTTGGGATTGATCGATGGCGAGGGCTTGGGCGCGACGCTCGGCGAGCGGCGCATCGCCGTCGTAGATGAAGTTCGCGACGTAGCGGAAAAGGAGTGAGCCGGCGAACGGCGACGGCTTCTGCGTATCGGCAGTGACGGTGCGGATCGTGCGCTGCCGGATCTTGCGCATCGTCTCGACGAGCGCCGGCACGTCGAACACGTCGCGCAGCACTTCGCGGTACGCCTCGAGGATCATTGGGAACGAGCCGAAGCGCGCCGCGACCTGCAGCAGGTCGTACGCGCGTTTGCGTTGTTGCCAGAGCGGCGTGCGGCCCTGCGCGCGCATGCGCGGCAGGAGCAACGCGCGTGCGGCGGCTTCGCGGAACTTCGCGGCGAACATCGAGC
>JAFAVZ010000267.1 GCA_019242175.1 Acidobacteriota bacterium | reverse complement strand
GCGATACGCGCAGTCGGGGCAGAAGTACTTCCGGCAGATCGAGCAGCGCTCCAGGCGCGCCGAGAGGGGCTCTCCGCAGTTGTGGCAGACCGGATCGTCGAGGCTCATTCCGAAATATCCGTACGCTCGAGGCGTTTGAGTATAATCCGCGCGCCTCAGCGGTATGGCGGTGTAGCTCAGATGGTTAGAGCGGGCGTCTCATAAGCGCTAGGTCACTGGTTCGACTCCAGTCACCGCCACCACGCGATAAGTCGCGACCCATCAGCACTTTGCGGGAAACTCAAAACGCCATTCTCCCCCGCTTTGAACCCATCACTTCTCCGCCGGCTTGAGACGCCTACGCCGCGCCGGCTCTGGCGTTGTGAAGATAAAGCCGACCGACGCGCACATTCATCAGCATCTGCGCCTTGCTGAGAACAAGGGTTCGGGCATTCGGCTATCCTGCTTTGCCTGAGTCTCACGTACCACCTTCCACGACTTCGATGGGACGTTCGTTGCTGATGAACGACCATTCCTTTCGGTAACGATCCAAAGCGGGAGCCGCCGAAGCACTTACATCGCGAATCCATTCCAGCAACGCCGCCGCAGCGACGTTCCTCGGGATTCGTTGATACGCGGAGCCGCTTGCGATCAGGAGGTCGTCATCCCCGGCACGTCGCAATACGACAGGCATTCGCTCATGAGTCGAGAACAAGTCGAGCGACACCCCTCGGGCACTCAGCTCTTGGACCCGGATTCGACCCGATTCCCGATCTCGCCATGCGGCTACGAAGCCGTCAGGTACCGCAAGCACGGCCGGGTTTTCGGCAGGTGCGCCGAGCTTTTGCCACTTCGCCTCCCCAGGTGCATCGGGAGCGAAGATCGCCGCTTCAACGTTCCACGCCCATTCGCAGACCACCGCAAGACGTCCCCTTCCATCAACGGCGGTGCTGATTCGATCGAATCGGCGTTCGGTGCGAAGAATCGTGGTGGCGATCACGCCTTCGTTTCCGAGAATCCTGAGCGTTAGCCGCTCCTCGATGCCTGCCTTTCCATCCGCCGTCACGAGAGCGATCCGGTCATTCGCGATCGGTTCTGCGGACCAGACGATCCCCAGACCGTATTCGGGCGGAGCCTCGAAGGTCCAACGCCGGCCCTCGGCCGCCGCCGTCACTTCACGGGCCTCCATCTCCGCTGTGCTCTTGAAGAACACCAGGAGCCCGCGAGGCTTCTCCTCCTCCAACCGCAACCACATGAACGGTGCGTGCACGTCGTGCGGAACGAAAGTCGAGCTTACCGTGTCGCCAGAATCACCTGTGATGAAGAGCGTCCCGAACTGCTGTTCCCGAAAACCAGCGGTGCCGTACCACCAATGCGAATCCGCCGTGCTCACCAAGGCTTCGCCGAACGGCTCCTCAACGTCCAGCCGCGCCAGTGGAGTCGTGCCGTCCTGACCAATACGCGCGATCGTTCGCACGCCACCGTTGCGCGTCACCGCGATCACATCCTCTCCCACGACCGCCGCGGCAATGAACTCCTCTGATCGCGAAAGATGCTCCTCGGCCCTCGTGGTCTCCAGCATTGCCGACCACGTCCTCGCGCACCGGTCGAGATGCGCGAGGATGAGCATCAGGACGATGATCTTTCCGAAGCTCATTCTTCGTCGATCAGCGACCCACAGGATGTGCATTCCGCCGGACAGCCCGCAGGCGTCATTCGGCAACCACCACCTCCGGTACCCCCACCTGGGTTACCCCCTCCACCGGGCGGCGGAGGACAGGATTGTTTGCACTCGGGGCCGGCCGGGCTGCCGACGCACTTCTCGTATTTCAGCGAGCCGTCCGGGTTGAAGAATTGCTGCTCCCAGCACGCGGCATAGAGAGCTGCCTGTTGACCGCAGGAGCCGACGACAACGCACATCGCGTCGGGCGTGCCGTCAGCTGTGCATTTCTGACAGATGGCCAATGCATCCGAGGCTGCGAGGACCGAGAGCATCAGGATCGTGAAAACTACTATTCTTCTCATCAGTGACTCCTCCGTTCGACTATGGCATCCGGCGCGTCTCCGTAGACGCGCAATGATTGCGGTTGTTCGGCCCTGACCTTCACGTCGGCAACACCTTTCGCTGACCCGCTCAAGCCGTTAGTCAGCATCGTCCAGTCCCCCAGCGACGAGACACGTAAGACCTTCCAGGAACCCGCCGGAAAAGATCGAATCACGAGCGGCGACCCTAACCGCCCGATCTTCGCCGCAATCGCCGAGAGGCCGACGACACGGCCATCCGTAGAAACAAGCCACAGGTCGCCGCGTGGTATGCGCGTACCCCAGTCGGCGATCGTCAACGCACCCGTTTCCTCGGGGAGCTTGAGTTCGGCCGATTCGGAGGACAGCACGAGGTACGCACCAACAACGCCCGTCGCTGTCACGACGCTGCAGCGCGCGAGCGGAGGTGGATCAGCGAGTTCGATCGAGAAACGCCCGTCTCCATCGGTCTCTGCACGCTGTGCAAAGGGACCGCTGGTGGACGTCCCGAGACACTCCACAGTCGCTCTTGGTACGGGCTGGCCGCTGCCGTCATGTACGTTGCCGCGAATCGCCGCGGCGGGTTGTAGGTCGAGCTCTACCTGAGATTCGTCAGAGGCATCGATGCCGAATGCTTTCTCCGCAACGCGGTGATCGGCAGTCATGGCGCGGACAACCCACCGCCCCTGCGGCAGGTGAAGGAAACGAAAGACGCCTTCCGCATCGCTCTCTTCGCGTCGGATCAGCTCGCGAACTCCATCATGGGACTCACGCCGGCCCGACAACGTAAGCGCCACCGAAGGAGCCGGGGAGCCGTGATCGCGCACCTTGACGACGACAGAACCTTCCGGCACGACGATCGTGACCGGCTGCTGGGTGTCGCTAAATTCGACGTCACCAATGTCGATGTCGTCGCCTTCTTCTCCCGCACGCGCCGTAACGCCATACGTTCCCCGGCGAGGAAGGATCACACTAAAAGTCTGATCGAGCCGGACCGGCACCCGACGCCGGATACCGTTCGTCCCTGCCGGATCGGAGATCGCCAGGGTCCACCGCGTTTCCAAATCGTGAGCGACGAGTCGACCAGCAAAAACGAGTGGCTCAATTTCAGGATCGATCTTCCGATCGTCACCCGCAGCCAGATCGAAAGGCTCCGCATCGATCGGTTGTGCGATCTCGCCTGTGTCCACGACGACGCGCAGTTGCCACCGCGCGGGTCGTACGTTCACGAAGGTGACCGATCCATGCTCGTCGAGACTGTCGTTGCGGTTCGGTCGGTCGCGATCATGGGCGGGCTCCGGTTGTAGCACGACTGCCGCGATCCGTGCCTTGCGATAGAGATCGCGAAAGTGCGAAGAGAGCCGCGGCGTAATCGTTACCTTTGCCGGATCATCGATCGCAAATGGATCGAGAACAAGGTGCTGGTCAGCGGCCAGTTGAACGTTCGTCGATCCACTGGCAAGCGCCTGTTCGTCACGCGCCTCGACGCGGAGCTCTGTTCCGGTCGGGAGGGCAGACAGAACCGCCGTTCCCGAGCCATCCGCGGTACGCTCGTCGATGACAGCTTCGCGGCCGTCATCGAGTTGCCGCCACACCCGGACGGCTGCCCCAGCCACGATAGCGCCGGAAGGCTGCCGTCTCACGTGTAGTTCCGCTTCCGCTGCCGCAGTCAAACGGAAGTCACCAAGCCGCGCTGTTTCGCCTCGCTTCACCGTCAGCGGCACAGCAACTGACGCAAAACGCGGCACAGATAGCACCAGAGTCTGGCACTCCGTCGGAGTCGGGATCGTGACGCGACCGTCTCTGGCGACGGGCACCTCCAACGTAGGGCCGTGGCTGAAGCTACAGTCACGAAACGTTGCATGCGCGGTATCGGGAAGCCCTGAAGCCTCATCGGCCGGGATCAGCCTCAGCGCAACGGAACCGCGGTCGAGCGCGACGGCGCGGATCGGCCGGCGTTGATCGGCCACCGGTCGTTGCGACCACTGAGGAATTACGAGACGGTCCGCGGTGACTGCATACAGTTGGGATGATTGCTCCGCGCTACCAAGGTAGATCAGTGCGCCGCCCGTCGCCGTCTCCACCGCACTGCGCACTGCGTGGGGACCGGCGAAGCCTTCAAGCCCGGCAAGCTCTCTCGGAGAATTTCCGGGAAGAAAGAGAGTCTCAACATGCGGTGAGGAAGCCTCGGCGGGCAGCGTCACTCGCACGTCGCTCATCGTGTCGATACCGACCGTAACCTTGGCGGCTTCCGCAGCTATCAGTCCGGACCGGTCCTTTGATTGGACGATGATCCGATACGCGCCCGGTGCAAGCGACTTCCACTCCAGAGTGGGCGAAGTGGCCGGCCGCGCCCACACCTGTTTTTGCGTTCCGGACGGGATGTCATTGGCCTTTTCCGCCACCAGCGTTATGACGAGGGCCGCATCGATACGGTCGAGTTGCACGCGTAATTGGCCGCCCTTCTGAAGAACCGCATCGCTTTCGCTCGCATCAGCGGGTCGCGAGATGCGCCACGCGGGTGCAAACCCCGGCGCTTCGATCAATAGGTTTGCGCTTCGCTCCGGCGGAAGTGGCAGGGTCCATCGACCTTCAGCATCGGTCGTCGCACGCCGCGCCGTGTCGAGATGCTGTGCCCCGAGCTCGCTCACGCCGTTATTCACCGTGGACACAGTGGCACCTTGTATCGGAACCCCCGCCGCATCCCGCACCGCACCGGAAGTCTCCATGAGCGGCATGAGCGCAACCACAGACGAAGGTGATGTGGTCTCCACAGCCTGCTCAGTCGTTTGGAAGCCCGGCGCACCGGCCAGCATGCGATAAGAGCCTGCCCGGAGGTTGAAAGACGCCATGCCGGTCGAAACAACCGCCTCATACGACGGCTTACGCCACGGATCATCCGGACTGTAAAGTGCCACGTACGCGTTCGGAACTGCCGCGTCTGTGCCGACCGTGACTACCCGGATCTTGACGGGTACAGCGCCAACTTCAGGCGCGAACAGGTACAGAATGAGGCAGCCACGAAGGACATTTCGAGCATGCCCCCGGAGAGCGAAAACCGCTGGTGCTCCGATGTAACTGCCCAACCGCATGCCGTTGCCCTCCGTCCTGACTTCCGCTAAAGCTTACGTGTCGACGTTGTCAACCGCATTATCTCCGTCATGGTGACGCTGATGTGTGTCAGGAGGTTCCAAGAGTCGCAGAACATCGTGGGCCCGGAGCGGGATCGACGCTGGTCAGGACGAAGGCTGTCCTGTCTGGTGAGAGAAGTCGCTGGATATCGAGAGATTCGCAGGCCGGGCGACTCCCTGTGCATGTCAGATCCAAGTTCCCGCTCGGAGATCTGTCAATCCAACCCCGAGCCCAACTCCGACTATACGAGGGCGTGCATGAACGTTCTACTATCATTTTGCCGCCTCTCTATTCTGCTTTAGTTCCCGAGGCGGCGCATGAGTGCGTCGAGCGCATTAAAGACGCTGCGAACGGTCGCGGTCAGATCCTCGCGCTCCGCCGTCCAAGTCGGGTCGCGCTCAACTGTCGCGAGGACTTCGTCGAGGAGGAGGAGAACGTCACCGAGCTGGTCCAAAGCTCGGTCGCGCAGCGGCAACGCGTCCATAAGACGATCGAGATACATCCCGTCTACCATCACTTTGCAGCCTGCCGTCGATACTCGTCGGGAAGCATCTCCATACGTTGCCGGAACACCCGGAAGAACGTCATCTGCGTTCCGAACGCGGATGCAACGGCAATATCTGCGGTCGACAGTGGCGTCGCGCGCAGCAGATAGCACGCATGTTCAACCTGATGATCCCGCAGAATGTCTCGCGGCGCACGGCCGAAGATGTTGTTGAACACGTCAGTGAGATGCCGGCGGCCGATTCCGAGGAACGCCGCAAACTCGGTAACTCTTGCCGCGGTCCGGCCGTCGTAGCATCGCTTCAAATACGTTTCGAGTGCGCGTTCGAGGCGCTGACGGTCGGAGGCGGTGAAACGTGGTTCGCGGGCTTGCCTCGCCGGCCGGTTTGGCGGTTTCGTCGTCATCTGCGCCCTACCACCCTCGCCATGCTCATGCTCCGTTTGGCGAGAGTGACGGCGGCGCGTGCTGCACGTTCCTTCCGAGAACGAGTCGTTGCTTGAGAGAGACTGACTGCGCCGCCGCCACTCTCTGCTTTTCGGAGGTGGACCGGGCGCACGAATTCCTACCTCGAATATCCATCGCAGAAAAAAATAGACTTCACGATGGATGTCTTTTGACCCACCCTCAAAGGCGCCTTCGATAGCGCTATTTCAGCGTGACGAAACCGGGAGGAATCGAGATCCAATCGAATGCACGCGCGATGAACCGGCGGATCAGCGTGCGCAGCGGCGGACGCGGGTCCTTGGTAGCTAACGCGTTTGGCGCCAATAGGATAGTCGCGACGACGCAGGCCGCGAAAAGAAGTCGGGTCACTCGAACAGCCCTTTGCATACACCCTCCTCGTTGCCAAGCCGTGGTTGGCATGCGTAAGGAGGGCGCCCTCGTGTACGTAGTCGCGGAAGGCGGGAAAGTCTTACCCCGCGGCACTAACAAAATGTCGCGTCACCGGCGAGGCTCGACGGGAGGAACGAAGAGCAGTTGGGGGTGTTCTTCGAGACGCTCAAAAAACGTGCGTACGTGCGTAACGACAGAGGGCGTCAGTTGTCGCAGGGACGCTGCCTCACGAAGGAAGGCGAGGGCCGTGAGCGCGCTCGTCAGCATGCCGGCAGCCTTGAATCGTGCGGCCAGGTCGCGGCAGTGTGTCGTGATCTCCTGCGTTCGTCGCCCGGCGATGATGAGCGCCTCGCACACATCGAGAAGCACGAGAGCGGCGTCCGTGAGCATTCCGCGAGCAACGCATTCGTCGATCGACCGACGCAGTTGCGGCAGCGCGGTATCGAACCGGCCGCTGCGCAGTTCAAGACGTCCAAGCAACCAGCGCGCGCGATTCGCCTCAGTGACGATATCCAGCTCCCCGTAGAGTTGGAGTGCCGCATGGAGGAGCACGCCAGCCTGTTGCAACTCGCCGAGTTCGATGTGGTAGCTCGCGAGATTCGCGGAGAGCCGAGCGCGTAGCGGAAGGTCGTTCTCGGCTTCGGCCGCAGCAAGAAGCGGCAGCGTCACGTCACGGGCGGCGGCTGGTCGCCCCATCCGCGCGAACGCCGAGGCTTCCAACGCGCGCGCGTGACTGTATCGAGTGGTCTGGCGCAGCCTGGAGAACTCCGTCGCCGCCGTCGATGCAAGCGCTGCCGCTTCCTCGAATCGTTCGCTCTTGTAGAACACGCTCGCACGAATGAAACCCGTGATCGCGAGCGGCAAGGAAGAATCGGGAAGGCGGCGGTAGGCACGCTCAGCGCGATTGAGCGCATCGTTCGCGGCATCGAACAAGCCGAGATAGCGAAACGCATTCGCGCACTCCTTCCACGCCATGCCGCGAAGTTCCGCGGTGATCACGGCCGGGTAGACGTCGTCGGCGATTGCCTCTGCCACGAGCGTCGCGTGCTCCGCGAGCGTCCGGGCATGCAAAGGGTCGCGTTCGAAGAATTCACGGGCGGTCTGACAAAGGATGCGGACGACACCCGCCTGAGCGTCGCCGCGGTACTTGTTCCCGACGTCCGCCCAAATGAACTCTCCCGGCGAGCGAAGGATAAGACCGAGGAGCGCCGATGCTTTGGCGTCTTCTTCCGCAAGCCGTGCCGCCCATTCGCTCAGCGATTGGCGAAGAGAATCGGCATTTGAGAGGTCGTCGGCCGCTCGCCACATGACGGCGTCCCGAAGATGGCGGTTGAAGTCTTCAACATCCGCAAGCGCCTTCTGGCACTCTACGCAGTTCCGCAGATGCCGCCGCTTATCCTCGAAAACGGCCTCGGAATCCGCTTTCAAGAGGTACGTGATGAAGTCGCTGTCGTCGAGATGCTGCATGTCATGGCACCCGTGCGACCGCGCGGCAGATGTTCTGCGCCTGTCGTCGGCAGAGGTGGAGCACTTTGAGAATGTAGGCGGAGCTCGTCTCCATGACTCCGGCGATGAATGCCGTCGACTCGCCGTCCAAGTAGTACCGTCGCAGCGTTTCGCGGCAACGGGGTGAGAGCCTGGCCATCGTTGCGGCGACCGTGAGCCGCACCGTCACCTCTTCGAGCGCGCGTTCATCAACGGTCTCTTCGTCCATGGCCGGCGTGAAGAGCGCGGCATCCGCCTGCCGCCGACGCCAGTAGTTCTGGGCAGCGCGGCAGATTGCACCGATCAGGTACGGCCGCACCTCGCGTACGTGTGACGGGTTGCTGAGGTAGGAGAGGAAGATGTCATGGATGAGGCTGTCTGCGTCCGGCCCGGGGACGCGGTACCGCGTCATCGCTATGTAGCGGAGGAGCGGCACATGCCGGTCGTAAATATCATCGAACGGCCGGGACTCCGATCCCCAGGGCACAGCAACCGGGAGCCCAGCCATCGCGCCTGTGTCACCGTCGTGCGGAATCAGAGTTTCCATAGGTCGTCTATGGAGGAGTGACGCAGATATGCCGTTCCCTACCCTCTTGGATGCGAAGAACCCGTGGTCAAGGGCCGACGTGGAGGCCAACCACACTCCTGTCGCGGTCGGCTCGGCGGACGCTGATCCGCTCAGGCAGCAATTTCGTCGATAGTGACGACGATCGACTTGACTTAGGCGTTGTTGACGAAACGCGATGTTTGTCGGCAGTGCTCCGCGCCTGTCCATCAATTCGCTGTTCGGAACACTGCCTCCAGCGAGAATTCCTCGATATCCATGGTCAGGGCCGCGATCACGTCGCAATCGACGCATGCAACACACGCCACAGCCGTCTTGGCGTTCGCTGGAACCAAGCTGTAGCGATGTCCGTTGTGCGCCGCGAAGAACTCTTCAGCGAGTTCGGCAACATGCCGCCTGATACGTTCGACGATTGCATCGCGAATCTCTTCGGCTGACATGCTCGCATCATCGTCTCTCCTCAACGCGGCTGACCCCATGGACGCGGTCTATCCTTCAAAGTCTGAGTCATCTTGAGAGTTGCTCATCCGCCAGGAGTAACGTCCACCCGTCAACGCCGCCTCTGTCGTGTAGATCACGCTTGACATCCTCGTGCGGGACTTGCTGCTTCGACGCGGGATTTCGTAGCGACGACACGAACGCCTCGATGTCCGCGACTTTGTAGAAGACACGCCCGCTTATGCGGAAGTACGCGATCAGCCCGGCGCTTCGATATCGCGCCATCGTGCGTGCGCTTACGCCCTTCGGCGGAATCATTTTCGCGGCGGTCGCCTCGTTGATTAGTTTCTCCTCCTGCTCGAAGCTGATCGGACCCCTCTCCTCCTGATCGACTCCCTCCATCACCTTCCGTGTTCTCCACTTGCGGCCGTATCGCGGCTGAATGCTACTCATGAGTAGCATGCTACTCATATGCTGTAGACTGTCAAGTAGCGCGCCGAAAGAATCTCACGCGGGACTCATCGCGTGAAGAATGTGGAGTGTGTCGCTTTCGGTGCCGCGGTCCGTCGCCTACGAGCGCGCCTTGATCTCTCGCAAGAGCAGTTTGCTGACAGAGTGAAGATCCACCGAACTTACATCGGCGGGATTGAGCGCGGCGAACGAAATCCCACACTCACGATGATCGCTCGTATCGCGGCTGGTCTTGACGTATCAGCGTCGCAACTCCTGTCCGAGGCGGAGAAGGAGTGACCCAGCGTCTATTGGGCGCGTGTTCTCCCCCGCTTCCCCCGCACTCGTTTCCCCCGCATTGCGTTTGCCAAGCGACCGTAATCACTTGCCATCGGCTGCCGAGTCTTGTCTGCGCTTGCCGTCGCAAATCATTGAAATCTTGACGTTTCTTGCCGTTTCGTGCCATTCGACCGGCGTGGCTTGTCATGCGTTGCTAAGCCAACGAACGGACTCATAAGCGCTAGGTCACAGGTTCGACTCCCTGTCACCGCCACCATGCACGGCATGGAGCGTAGGTGGCCAAAGGCTCCACCACGAGCTCCCAGGGAACCCAACCTCTCAGCCGTCCCGCGCACGGCGCGGCTCGTCCGGGGCCCAAGGCTTCGCGACGAAGTTTCCCTAAACCCACTTCCCTGCCGTCCGGCTACTTACGAGGTTTCCACCACATCTTCAGCAGCGACAGGTAGCTCAGGCTCGTCGGCCAGAACTGCATCTTCGACACGCCGTCCCGTCGGTAGATGAAGTGGATCGGCTCTTCCACCACGCGGTAGCCGGCCTTGCACGCGCGGATCACGATCTCGGGCAGGAACGAGAAGTCGTTCTGTTCGTGGCGGACGTCGCGGAGCACGGCGGCGCGGTACACGCGGAAGCCGGACGTTTTGTCGCGCACGTTCGCGCCGAAGAGCGTGTGCATGACGGCGTTCAGCGTTCCCGACAGCGCGCGTTTCCAGGCCGGCGTTCCGATCACGGTGCTGCCCCGCACGGCGCGCGAGCCGACGACGATATCGGCATTCGAGGCGACGAGCGCGGCAAGCAGACGAGGCACTTCTTCGGGCTGATGATTGAGGTCGGCGTCCATCGTCACGATCACATCCACATGATCGACAACGGCGGCGAAGCCGCGGCGGAAAGCGGCGCCGAGGCCGCTGGGGTCGCGGTCGTAGAGCATCTGGATGTTGGGGAGCTCGCGGGACAGTTGCTCGACGATCTCGCGTGTGCCGTCGTCACCTTCGATGACGTAGAGGATCTCGAACGTTGCGTCGGGGATCGTGCCCAGCGCGGCGTGCAAGCGACGGGTGAGGACTTCGATGTTCTCGCGTTCGTTCCATGCGGCGACGACCGCGGCGATGTGCATTTCGCGCGATGATACGATCCCGGCCTTGCGTCCGTCCCGTTTCCCGATCGTTCTGAGCGCGATCGCCGTCTGCCTCGCCCTAGCGTTGTATCTACCGACGTTCCGTCTCCCCTTCGCATTCGACGACGTCGATTACGTGAACGTCGCGTCGCATCCGCTGTCCGGCGAGGCTACGTTCGCGAGCGCGCTGTTCTATCCGCACTCGGAGCATCTCGTCCCGGGTTTCCAGGCCCTCTTCTTCCCCTATCTCCACTTCCTCGGCGTCAACGCGATGCCGTGGCGCGTCGGCGCCGTTCTCCTGCACGCCCTCTCCGCGATCTTCCTCGGGCTCATCGCGCACCGTTCCACGAAAGCGAAACGAGCGGGCATCACGGCCGCGATCATGTACGTCAGCGCGTGCGGGTTCGCGTCGATGTGGGTCTGGTTTCCGACCGGCGCGACGGTGCCGATCATGTTCGCGTTGCTGACCGGTTCGGCATGGTTGCTCACGAGTCGCGATCGTCTCCGCGCGCGACGCATCGCCGCCGCAACGGCCGTGTTTCTCGCGCTGCTCGCGGAAGGCTCGTTCGCGCCGATCGCGATCCTGCCGGCGATCTTCGATGAATACGAACGCCGTCGCGAAGGGCGGCGTGGCATCGGCGGCTTGATGATCTTCTCGCTGGTCGCCATCGCGGCAACCGCACTCACCACCGCGGTCGTCGCGCGCCGCGCGCAGTCGGCGGTGCACGTCGACGTCGCCGCCGGCTTGCCGCGGGCGTTGTTCCTGATGCTCTCCGCTCCGCTCCGTTTCTTCCTTCCCGGCGTCTATCTCCACGCGTTGTCCGACGTGCGTCTCGCCATCTTGCTGTGCGTAATCGGCGTGATGGTCGGCGCCGCGACTATCGCGTTCCTCGTGGCGCTCTGGCGACGCGGCGTTCCGCAACTGGTCCCTCTCGCCATCCTCACGCTTCCCGGCTCCCTCGGTGTCCTCGTCCTCATCGGCATCGGCCGGTTCCAGAGCTCGTTCGAGACGTTCTACTTCACGGACCGCTATTACTTTCCGCTCCTGATTCCGATCGCGTTGCTCGCCGGCGCGGTCGCGAGCTCGTTCTCGTTCTCCGACTGGCCGCGCATCCCGCGAATGGTGTTCGTCGGATGCCTCGCCGTCGCTGTCATCGGTGCGGTCGCGATCCAGCGCCGCGCGATGCTCAGCTCCGTTCCGTGGGTCGCATACGACACGCACGATGCGCGTTTCCGATCGCTGCAAAGCCTGATGGCGACGCTCGACGCAAACGGCCCGATCGCGTTGCCCCGCAATCAGGAGCTCTGGTTCGCCGACCTGCACAACGGCCGGCTCCGCAATGAGGCGCTGACGACGGTGATCTGCCCGCGTTGTCGCAACGTGACGCTCGGTTACGAGCCGATCGACGCCGCGACCGCCGCGCGCGTGAATCCGGCGCTCGATCACTGGGCCGCGCGATCAGGCGAACGCGTGCCGTTCGTGCGCGTCGTCGACGGGCGCCTGGAGAACACGCACATGATCTGGCGGATCTCCGAGCCGCGTTGGATCGGCAAACAGGACGCGATCACGATGCACATCTCCTATGACCCGGTCACGCTCACGCTGGCGGCGCCGCACGGTGCGACGGTGACCGCGTCGCTCGTCGACGTCGGCACCGGTCTTCGCTGGCCCGCCGGTTCTGCGACGGTGACGCCGACACCGCAGCCGTTCGAGCTCTCGACCGTCGGTCCGCGCGGACAGGTGGGCTCCGGCCGCCTGACGCGCATCGAGCTCACTTGCGAAGGCGCCGATCCCTGCGCGCAACTCCTCGACGCGACGACGAGACCGAAGCACTAGTGGCCTGGGCCACTAACGCGCGCGCCACTGCGCCGGCGTCAGCCCGGTCGACGCGCGGAACACGCGGCCGAAATGCGACTGATCGCAGAAGCCCGTCCGCAACGCGATCTCCGCCAACGACACGTTCTTCTGCGCGAGCACCTCTTTCGCCCGCTCGACCCGCACAGCGCGGATGGATTCGCCGACCGACGTTCGCCGATGACGTCGAAACGCGGCGGCGAGCGTCGCGCGATGCACGCCGATCGCCCGCGCCACGGCCTGCAGCGTCAACTCCTCGGCATAGTGATGCTCGATGTACGCAACGGCATCGCCGAGCCATGGCGGCTCCCCGTCCGATGCGAATCGCGAAAGCCGGGCGAGGCCGAGCATGGTCAGGCCTTCGAGCGCCATGCGCGACGCAGGATCGTCGCGGCGCAACTCGGCGCGCAGCTCGCGCGCGACGTCGTCCATCAGCCGGAGCGGCCCGACCCACGGCTCCATCGGCAGCCAACGCGAACGGTCGATCGAGACGAGCAAGGTGATGACATCCTCGTCGCCGGCAATCGCATTCGTATGCGGAAGCCCCGGCTCGCGCGCGTGCACGAAGCCGGGACGCAGGACGCGCACTTCTTCGCGCAGGCGCTCGCGGTAGGTCCCTTCGAGCACGAAGCAAAGCTGCCCGCGCGAGTGCGCATGCTCGTCGAGTCGCAGGCCCGCCGGCATGCAGGTCTCGGCGACGCGGATGCCGTCCAGCTCGCAGCAACGCAGCTCCTGGCCGAAGGTGTCGTCGCGCATGCGGCCATTGAAGCACGAGCCGCAAGTCCGATCGCCGGCGCCGGGTGTAATTCGGTCGCATGCAACACGAACCCTTCGGCCGGCGCGATTCCGCCAGCTTCGGCTGGCGCGACGCCGCCCTGCTGTTACTCACCGCGGCGGCGATGTCATCCGCTCGACGAGCAGCGGCTTCTCGACCGTCGTCGATCGTTACGGCCGGGGGCGCGCCACGGAAGAATTGTTCGCCGGCGCACGCGCGCTCCACACCGACGTGCCGACGAAAGGCGCGCAGGCGATCTACGCGCGCGCCGGCGACGTCGTTGCGTACGGCGGCGCCACGCTCTTCGTTCTCTTGCTCGTGATCGCGTCGTTGGGCGCCGTGCGTTCCAGCAACGCGACGCTCGTCCAAGAGCCCCGCGCGTGAAGGTCCTATCTTCGTGCGCATGCGTACGAAATCCTTCCTAGCTCTCCTGCTCCTGGCGCTTCCTCTGTTCGCCGCCGACGTTCGCAAATGGAGCGAAGACCTCGCCTTCGTCCAGCGCGAGATCGAGACCAAGCATCCGCATCCCTGGCGTCGCATCAGCCAGAAGGACTTCGAGGCGAACGTCGCAACACTCCGGAAGGAGCTGCCGAAGCTGAGTGACGAGCAGGTGACCGTTCGGCTGATGGCGATCGTCGCGTCGTTGCGCGACGGCCACACATCTCTCTTTCCGGCGGAGGGCTGCGGCTTCGACACCTGGTTCCCCATCCGCTTCTACGAATTCACGGACGGCCTCTTCATCAACGCCATCGATGCGTCGCATGCGGAGCTGGCCGGGGCGAAGGTGACGCGCATCGCCGCGCTCCCTTCGGACAAGGCTTTGGGGCGGGTGAAGGGGATCTTCTCGTCCGACAACGAGCTCGGCGCGATGGAAGCGGCCCCCCTCCTCGCCTCTCCCCGCCTCCTCCTCGGACTCGGCATCGTGGCAGCACCGGACAAACTGTCGCTCGAAGTGCAGACGAAGGACGGCAAGACGTCGAGTATCGAGCTCGCCGCGGTGAAGGGCCGTTCGCGCTTCGACTGGATCCATGGGGCCGAGATGTCCGGTCCGGTACCCGGCCTCGTGACGCCGTTCGGCGAACGCAATTTCTTCGCGCTGGACGGCAACCCCGATCTGCCGCTGCATCTCCGTTTTCGCGGCGCGTACTGGTTCTCCTGGGTCGAGAAACCGCGGCTCCTCTATCTGCAGCTCAACGCGATGGCGGAGAAGAGCAGCTACACGCCGGAGACCTTCGCCGCATTTCTGGAACGCGCGTTCACGTTCGCCGATCTCCATGCCGTAGACAAGTTCGTCCTCGATCTCCGGTACGACGGCGGTGGCAACGGCCGGCTGATCAACGGCATCGTCCACGAGCTGATCAAACGCGACCGCACGGTCGGACGGAGCGGGCATCTGTTCGTCATCGGCGGCCGCCAGACCTACAGCGCCGGCGTCGGCCTCCTGCTCGCGCTGCGCGAGCACACGACGGCGATCCTCGCCGGCGAGCCGGTCGGCGCCGCGATCAACGGCTCCGGCGATCCCGACGTCGCGACGCTCCCGAACAGCCGCTACACGCTCGCGATCTCGACGAACTTCTCCGCCGCCGGCAACTCCCGCGACGCGAGCTGGCTCATCCCGGTCCAACTCCCCGCGCCCTTTTCGTCCGCCGACTACTTCGGCGGCAAAGATCCCGCGCTCGACCTGATCCTCTCGCCGGATGCCGTCTCCATCCTCGAGACGCTCTCTACTGATGGTGGAGAGGCCGCAAAGGCGCAGTACCAACGCGCGACGGCGCGCTTCGCCAACTACTCCTGGTGGGATCCGTTCGACCGCATCCGGATGAACGAATTGGGATTCCACCTCCTGGAGAACGGCCGCGCCGTGGACGCTCTCGCTGCCATGGAGCTGAACGTCGATCGCTTTCCCGGGAGCTGGGAAACGTGGGACAGCCTGGCCGAGGTGCTGATGGGGTTGAAACGGAACAGGGAGGCGATCGACGCGTACGAGAAGTCGCTCGCGATCAGTCCCGACAACTGGAACAACGCCGCGGCGCGGAAGGCGATCGAGCGGATGAAGAAGGAATAGCGCA
>JAFAVZ010000231.1 GCA_019242175.1 Acidobacteriota bacterium | reverse complement strand
CGCGCGCCATCTTCTTTTTCCATTTTCCATTTTCCATTTTCCAGTCGCCCGAGGCCGCGGCATGAATCTGCTGATCAAGAACGGCCGCGTCGTCGATCCGAGTAGGGAAGTCGACGCCAAGCTCGACGTCCTCATCGAAGACGGCGCCATAGCGCACGTCGACAAGAACCTGAAGGCGGACGTCGAGACGATCGACGCCACGGGCCTCGTCGTCGTGCCCGGTCTCATCGATCTCCACACGCATCTTCGCGAGCCGGGGCAGGAGCACAAGGAAACGATCGCCACCGGCACGAAGGCGGCGGTCGCGGGCGGCTACACGGCCGTCTGTGCGATGGCTAACACCGTCCCGCCCAACGACGAACGCGCCGTCACCGAGATGATCATCGCCGAGGCGGCTCGGAATGGGGCTTGCCGGGTTTATCCGATCGGGGCGGTGAGCAAAGGCCTGAAAGGCGAGGCGTTGGCGGAGATCGCCGACTTGCGCGCGGCGGGCTGCGTCGGCGTCAGCGACGACGGCAAGCCGGTCTACAACGCCCAGCTGATGCGCCGCGCGCTGGAGTACTGCTCGATGCTCGGCATCCCCGTCATCGCCCACGAAGAAGATGCCGACCTCGTCGAAGGCGGCGTCATGCACGAAGGCTACTACTCCACGCTCCTCGGCCTGGGCGGTATGCCCGCGGCCTCGGAGGAGACGCTCGTCGCGCGCGACGTGATCCTCGCCCGCATCACCGGCGCGCACGTCCACATCGCGCACTTGTCGACGGCCGGCGCAGTCGCGGCGGTGCGCTCGGCGCGTGCGCAAGGCGTCAAGGTCACCTGCGAAGTCACGCCGCATCACATCGCCCTCGGCGACGACGCGGTGCAGTCGTTCTCGACGAACCTGAAGATGAATCCGCCGCTGCGTTCGCGCGAGCATCGCGAGGCGGTGATCGAAGGCATCGTCGACGGAACGATCGACGTGATCGCGACCGATCACGCGCCGCATCACTTCGACGAGAAGAACGTGGAGTTCGATCTCGCGCCGTTCGGGATCATCGGCCTGGAGACGGCGTTCCCGGTCTGCTACGAACATCTCGTGCGGGCGAAGCACATCGACCTCGCGCGCCTCATCGACCTGATGTCCTGCGCGCCGGCGCGCGTGTTCAACCTGCCCGGCGGCTCGCTCGCGGCGGGAAAGCCGGGCGACGTGACGATCCTCGATCTCGACGCGCCCTACGACGTCGCGCCGCCGTTCTGGTCGAAGGCGGCGAACACGCCGTTCCTCGGCAACAGCTATCGCGGCCGGGCCGTGACGACGATCGTCGGCGGCATCGTGCGCTACTCCGCCGCCGCTCCCTCGACGAAGACTGCCGCGAAAGCCGCTGCGAAGCCGGCGGCGAAGAAGAAGTCGAAGCGATGAACAGCAAACGCGTGGTGATCGTCGACGACTCGACGGCGTACTGCGACCTCTGGCAGAAGTTCATCGTCGACCGCTATCCGGAGACGGCGAAGGTCGAGGCCTACGCGCATCCTTACGAGGCGCTGCCGAAGATCGACGCGTCGATCGATCTCTTGATCGTCGACCTGGAGATGCCCGGCATGGACGGGAAGAAGTTCGTCGACTACGCGACGCAGAAGGGCCTGTCCCCGCGCCGCATCGTGGTGACGTCTTCCCATTCCGCCGACGAGCTGCACCAACGGTTCCGCATCGGCGAGACGATCGCGGTGATCAACAAGACGGAGGCGAAGCAGATGGAGGCCTTCCTGATGATCATCGACTCCGTGATGCGCCGCTGACGCCGGGTTGTCATCCTGAGTCCCGAAGAGGACGAAGGATCTCCCGGCGCGAGCGCGTATCGCCCGCATCAGGAGATCCTTCGCCGTCTACGCGGCTCAGGATGACACCGTTAGATGCATCGCTCCACCGAGGTTGGCGAGGACGCGACACCTGATGCAGGCTTGACAGGCGCAGCGGGCCGCGCCCGCTCGGGATGACATCGCACGTCGTGGCTATAATGCGCCGTTGTGACCGTCCCGACACCCGCACCACCGCCTGCGGAGCAGCAGCCGCAGTTCACCCTGAACGACCTTCTCATCTACATGGCGAAGCAGCAGGCGTCGGACCTTCATCTGAAGCCGATGCGGCCGCCGCTCATCCGGGTGAAGGGCATGCTCGTCGAGGTGAAGACGGCGCCGCTCAAACCGCAGGATCTGGAGCGCATGCTCCTCCCGCTCCTCAACCGCGCGCAGCGGGAGAAGTTCGACGCCCTCCAGTCGGTCGACTTCGGCTACGGCGTTCCGGGTGTCGCGCGGTATCGCGCGAACTGCTATATGCAGCGCGGCACGGTCGGCGCGGTCTTCCGCCGCGTTCCGATCCAGATCCTCTCCATCGACACGTTGGAATTGCCGCGGGCGATCCGCGAACTGACGACGATTCCGGACGGCCTCGTTCTCGTCACCGGTCCGACCGGCTCGGGTAAGTCGACGACGCTCGCGGCGATGATCAGCGAGATCTCGGCGAACGAGCCGCTGCACATCGTCACGATCGAAGACCCGATCGAGTTCCTCTTCACCGACAAGCAGGCGGCGATCTCCCAACGCGAAGTCGGCACCGACACGCCGAACTTCAAGGAAGCGTTGCGCAACGCCATGCGCCAGGATCCCGACGTGATCATGGTCGGCGAGATGCGCGACGTGGAGACGATGCAGACGGTCATGACCGCGGCCGAGACCGGCCACCTCGTGTTCTCCACGCTGCACACGAACAACGCGGCGCAAACGATCGACCGCATCATCGACGCCTTCCCGCCCGACCAGCACAAGCAGATCCGCGCGCAGCTCTCGCTCGTTCTGCGCGGCATCGTCTCGCTGAAGCTGGTGAAGACGCTCGACGGCAAGATGACCGCGGCGATCGAGATCCTGAAGAACACGCCGCAGATCGCGAAGATGGTCGAGGAAGGCCACACGCGCGACATCCTCGAAGCGATGGAAGGCTCGGTCGGCCTCTATCGCATGCAGTCGATGAATCAGTCGCTCATCGCGCTGCTCGTGCACCAGAAGATTTCGTACAAGGACGCGATGGAGCTGTCCAGCGATCCGGACGATCTCTCGCTCAAGCTCCGCAAGCTCTTCCCCCAGATCGAAGAGCGCGTCCGCCAGGGAGGAGACATGGCCCCGAGTTACTCCGATTTCTCGCAGATCACGGAGTTGATGGACATCAAGAAGCTCTACGAAGAGCAGGAAGTCAACTGGCGCCAGCGCCTCGGCGAAAAGGACGAGGAGATCGAAAACCTCCGCCACGACGTCGACTTCCTTCGCCAGCAAATCGAGCAGGTGAAGAATTCGCGCAACCAGAACGACGACGAAGTGAACCGCATGCGCGCAGACAACGAACGCCTCCGCGCCGACGCTCAGGCCAAGATCGGCCAGCTCCAGGAGCGCATCAAGGAGCTCAACCAGAAGCTGATGGCCGCGGCCGCCGCGGTGCCGAAGAAATAACCGTGACCACCAAGCCCTCCAAAAACCTCGAGACTTTCCCGAACCCGAATCCCGAACGCGACTACGAGATCGCGTTCGAGGCGCCGGAGTTCACCTGCCTCTGCCCGATGACGTCGCAGCCGGACTTCGCGACGATCCGCATCCGCTACGTGCCGGACGAGAAGTGCGTGGAGCTGAAGTCGCTGAAGCTCTACCTCTGGTCCTTCCGCGACGAGGGAACGTTCCACGAGGCGGTGACGAACCGCATCGCGAACGACCTCATCGCCGCGCTCGATCCGCGTTTCCTGGAGGTGGAAGGCGACTTCTACATCCGCGGCGGGATCAAGACGAAGGTGAAAGTCGAGCACCGGCCACGGGCCGGCGCGTAGGCTGGCCAAGTCTCGGCCACGGTTTCGGTGTCATCCTGAGCCGCGTAGACGGCGAAGGATCCGTACCGATCTTGCGCCGCGCCTGAAGGTACGGATCCTTCGCTCCGCTCA
>JAFAVZ010000005.1 GCA_019242175.1 Acidobacteriota bacterium | reverse complement strand
GTCAGGACGTTCACAACGTCGTCACCGTCCGGGACGCGATTGATGTACTTGAAGTAGTAGGGTGCGGCTTCGCTGCTCGAGATCATGGCTGCGGACTATACGTCAGCGCCCGAGCGCATTTGGCCGGCTCCGACCGCAACCTGGCCGGAAGTCCCGCCGTAAAACACGGGTTGTTTCCAAAGCTGGACATCCATAGGGGCCTCGATGAGAATCCGCCCCGGCAATCAAGACAGGAGGAACTATGAGAGCAGTTCGGATCCGACTCTGGTCGGCGGCGCTCGTTCTCGTCACGGCAGTCGGCCTGCAGGCGCAGGACCTTGCTTCGTTCGAGAAACGCACCACCGTCCGGAAGCTCGACAACGGTCTCACCCTCATCGTGATGGAGCGCCCCGAGGCGCCGGTCTTCTCGTATGCGACGGTGGTGAACACCGGCTCCGCGCAGGAAGTCGCCGGCATCACCGGTCTCGCCCACATGTTCGAGCACATGGCGTTCAAGGGCACGAGCTCCATCGGCACGAGCGACTATGAGAAAGAAAAGGCGGCGCTGCAGAAGGTCGAAGACACCTATGCCGCCTATCAAACCGAGCGCAACCGCACCGGCCGCGACGAAGCGAAGGTGAAGGACCTCGAGAAGTCGTGGAAAGACGCCATGGACGACGCGAACAAGTTCGTCGTCGCCAACGAGTTCAGCAAGATCGTGGACCGCGCCGGCGCCGTCGGCGTCAACGCGTTCACGGCCAGCGACGAAACGGCGTACTTCTACTCCCTCCCCTCCAACCGCCTGGAGCTGTGGGCGTACCTGGAGTCGGAGCGCTTCCTCCACCCGGTCTTCCGCGAGTTCTACAAAGAGCGGGACGTCGTCACGGAAGAGCGCCGCATGCGGACCGAGAGCAGCCCGACCGGCCGCCTCATCGAGCAGTTCCTCGCCGCCGCATTCACCGCGCATCCGTATGGACAGCCGACCGTCGGCTGGCCGAGCGACCTCTCTTCCTTCTCCGCCACAGACGCCGCGGCCTTCTTCGCCAAGTACTACGTGCCGGCGAACACCGTGATCGCCGTCGTCGGCGACTTCAAGACGGCCGAGGCGCTGCCGGTGCTGGAGAAGTACTTCGGGCGTCTGCCGAAGTCGCCGGCCCCGCCCGCGCTGCGCACCGTCGAGCCGCCGCAGCGCGCGGAGCGCACGGTCACGCTGCACGAGCAGTCGCAGCCGATCTACATCGAAGGTTATCACCGTCCGTCGGTCAGCGATCCGGATGACGCGACGTACTCGGTCATCTCCATGCTGCTCTCCAGCGGCCGCACGTCGCGCCTCTACAAGTCGCTCGTGCGCGATAAGAAAATCGCCGCCCAGGCTTCCGGTTTCAACGGCTTCCCGGGCGACAAATACCCGAACCTCTTCGTCCTCCTCGGCGTCCCCACGCCGGGCCACACGAACGTCGAGATCGCCGATGCCATGCATGCGGAGATCGACCGTTTGAAGAATGAGGATGTTTCGGCCGATGAGCTGCAGTCGGTGAAGACGCGCGCGAAAGCGGGCCTCCTCCGCCAGCTCGACAACAACTCCGGTCTCGCGCTGCAGCTGGCCGAGTCGCAGACGCTGTATGGCGACTGGCGCCAGATCTTCCGCGACATCGACGACATCGACAAAGTGACGGCGGCCGACATCCGCCGCGTGGCCAACAGCGCCTTCGTTCCGAACAACCGGACCGTGGCGACGATCGAGCGCGCCGCTGCCGCGCCGGCCGCGAAGGGAGACGCAAAATGAGATCGCTTCGCAATCATGCGGCTGCGCTCGCGGCGGGACTCGTTCTCGTCGCCGGCTCCGCAGCCGCGCAGGTGAAGGATTACCGCGACATCAAGACGCCCGCGCTGCGCTCGTTCACGATGCCGCAGCCGAAGCGCGTGCAGCTCGACAACGGCATGGTGATCTTCCTCCAGGAAGACCACGAGCTGCCGCTCATCCGCGGCACCGCGCGCATCCGCGGCGGCGCCCGAGACGTAGCGGCGGACAAAACCGGCCTCGTCGGCATCTACGCGGCCTCGTGGCGCACCGGCGGCACCGACTCGAAGACGGGCGACCAGCTCGACGAGATGCTCGAGTCGCGCGCCGCGCGCGTCGAGACCGGCGGCGGCGATGACTCCACGAGCGTGACGTTCGACGTCCTCAAAGGCGACTTCGACACCGTCTTCCCGATCTTCCTCGACGTGCTCCAGCATCCGGCGTTCCGCCAGGAGAAGATCGATCTGGCCAAGACGCAGACGAACGCCGGCATCTCCCGCCGCAACGACGAGCCGACCGGCATCTCCAGCCGCGAGACCACCCGCCTCGGCTACGGCGCCGACTCGCCGTACGCGCGGATCGCCGAGTATTCGACGATCGCCTCGATCACGCGCGACGACCTCATCGCCTTCCACAAAAAGTACGTCGCGCCGAACAACATCATCTTCGGCCTCGTCGGCGACTTCGACTCTGCGCAGATGGAAGCGAAGCTGCGCAAGGCCTTCGCGTCGTGGCCGAAAGGCACCGCCGCATCGAAGACCGCGCCGCCGGTCGGCACGCCCGCCGCGGCCGGCGTCTACTTCATCCCGAAAGACGACGTGACGCAGGCGAACATCAGCCTCGTGCACGCCGGCACGACCCGCAACAACCCCGACTACTACGCGCTCCTCGTGATGAACGAGATCCTCGGCGGTGGCTTCTCCGGCCGCCTCATGAACGAGATCCGTTCCCGCCTCGGTCTGGCGTACGGCGTGGGCGGTGGCGTCGGCTCGGACTGGGATCATCCCGGTCTCTTTCGCATCACGATGGGCACGAAGAGCGGCTCGACGGCGCAGGCCATCGAGGCTCTGAAGGGCCAGCTCGCCGCGCTGCACAACCAGCCGTTCACGGAGGAAGAGCTCGCGCTGGCGAAGGAGTCGATCCTCAACGCGTTCGTCTTCACCTCGGACTCGAAGGCCAAAGTGCTCAACCAGCGCATGAGCCTCGAGTTCTACGGCTACCCGGCCGACTGGTGGCAGCAGTACGTGAAGAACGTGGAGAAGGTCACGACTGCGGACGTCGCGCGCGTGGCCAAGCAGTACGTGCATCCGGACCAGGTCGCGCTGCTCGTCGTCGGCCGCGAGAAGGACTTCGACAAGCCGATGTCGAGCCTCGGCACGGTGAAGACGATCGACATCACGATCCCCGAGCCGGGCGCGAAGCCGGCTGCTGCCGGTGGCGCTGGCGCTGCGGCTGCCGCATCGGCAAAATCGTCCGCGGACGGCCTCGCGTTGGCGAAGAAGCTGCGCGACTACGTCGGCGGCAAGGACAAGATCGACGCCGTCAAAGCCGTGCACACGGTGATGACGATGAGCGTCCAGGGTCCGCAGGGACCGATGGAAGTGGAAGTCGACGCGACGGTGCGTTATCCGGATGCGTCGCGCCGCATCATCAAGACGCCGATGGGCGAGATGACCCAGGTTTACACCGCCGACGCGGCGTTCATGGCCGGCCCGCAGGGAACGCAGGATCTGCCCTCGTCGCAGGCGACGCTCAGCCGCAACGAGATGAAGGCCGAGCTCGTGAACATGCTGAAGAACGTCGACAACGATGCCTACACGTTCACCGTGGCAGGCACGGAGAAGATCGGCGACGTGAACGCGCAGGTGCTCGAAGTGAACACCGGCTCCACGACGTCGAAGTGGTCGATCGATCCCGCCACCGGCCGCCTTCTGCGCAAGGTCTCGCAGGGCCGCATGGGCGAGCAGTCGACCGATTACACCGAGTGGAAGCAGTTCGGCGGCCTCAACCTGCCGACCGCCTACACGATCACCGCCAACGGCGAAAAGACCGGCGGCGGCACGGTGAAGCAGATCGACGTGAACCCGACCGTGGACCCGGCGATCTTCGTGAAGCCGAGCGCGTAGTTGCTGGTTACTGGTTGCTGGTTGCTAGTAGAGCAGCCAGCAACCAGGTCGCCAGTCGCCGTTCGTCTACCAGGAACCAGTAACCAGCAACCAGCAACCACTAGATCGCATCCGCGATCCGCCGCGCGATCAGCGCGTAGCCCTCGTTCCCCGGATGGAAGCGATCCATCGACAGGCGGTCGTGGTACGCGAAGATGTCCGCCGTCTGCACGACCGTCAGATTCGGAACGCTGCCGAAGCGTTCGATGAGGCGCGAGTTCCAGCGGTTCACGAGCGACGTCAGGAGCGGACCGGACGGCGTCGCGACGAACGGGTTGTAGAGGCCGATGATGAAGATCCGCGCGCGGGGGTTCGCCGTGCGCACGATCTTCACCACCTCTTCGATGCGCGTCAGCACGATGCCCATCGCCGCGTCCGGATCTTTCGGCGGCGCATTGCGCCAGTCCGTGCCGCCCCACAAGTCGTTGCCGCCGATCGACACGATCACCACATTCGATTCGCCGAGGAGCGTGCGGACGCTCGGATGGCTGAGGGTTTGGAGCAGGTCGGCGGTGCGCGCACCGTTCACGGCGAGGTTCACCGTCTTCTTTGCCTGGATCTGCCGCTTCTCCAGCTCCTCGTTGAGACGGCCGCCGATGCCGAGGCCGGTGTCGTCGCCGGTGCCGCGGGCTAGGGAATCGCCTAGGATGATGGGGACGATCTCGCCGGCAGCGGCTCGCTTCACGACCGCAGAAACGGGAGGTGGTGCGCCGACCTGCTCGCCGACGTTGCCACTGAGGAACGACCAGAGACCGCCGCCGAAGACGAGCACGCCGAGGAGTGCCGCCGTCACCGGAAGGTACCAATAGAGGAGGCGTCGCATGGCCGGGGCACGGTACCATGACCCGCCACGCATGAGCGCCCCCGCCCTCTCCGCGCATTCGCTTCGCAAAGTCATCGGAACCCGGACGATCGTCGACGACGTCTCCTTCGACCTCATGCCCGGCGAAGTCTTCGGCTTCCTCGGGCCCAACGGCGCCGGCAAGACCACGACGATCCGCATGCTCGTCGGCCTCATTCGTCCGACTTCCGGCACGATCGCCATCTGCGGCTATGACATCCGCCGCGAGTTCGAGCGCGCGATGCGCTGCATCGGCTGCATCGTCGAGAGCCCCGATCTCTATCGCTTCATGACCGGACGGGAGAACCTCGAGCACTTCGCCCGGATGCTCGGCGTGCCGGCGGCGGAGATCCCGCGCGTCGCGGGCCTCGTCGATCTCGCCCATCGCCTCGACCAACGCGTCGGCACGTACTCGCTCGGCATGCGCCAACGGCTCGGCATCGCGCAGGCGCTGCTCGGCAAACCGAAGGTGCTGATCCTCGACGAGCCGGCGAATGGACTGGATCCGGCCGGCATCCGCGAGATCCGCGAGCTGCTGCGCAATCTCGCAGCTACCGAGTCGCTGGCGGTCTTCGTGTCGAGCCATCTCCTTGGCGAGATCGAGTTGATGTGCGACCGTGTGGCGATCATCCACAAGGGACGCATCCTCCGCGCCGGCAGCGTCGGCGAGTTGATCTCCAGCCAACGCGCGATGGAGTTGCACGTGGGCGACGTCGCCCGCGCGGAGAACGTGCTGCGCGACCGCAACGTCGCCTTCACGCAGGAGAACGGACGGCTCTTCCTGCCGATCGAGGAGACCGACGCGCCGCCGATCCTTGCGGCGCTGTTCGAGGCGGGCGTGCCGTTGTACGCCGCGAAACCGCGGGTGCAGACGCTGGAAGAGATGTTCCTCGACGCGACGGGCGGAGAAACGGTGGGCTGAAGGAAATTCGAAATTGAAAATGGAAAATTGAAAATGATGCGCTGCGGTTCGGCTTTTCAATTTTCAATTCTCAATTCTCAACTCTCAATTCATGTTTACCAGACTCATTCAGAACGAGACTCTCAAAGTGATCCGTCGCAAACGGTTCGCGATCGTGGTCGGCATCCTGATGGCGATCATCGCGATCGTCTCGTACGGGCAATACCGGCAGCTGCGCAATCAGAAGGATCGGAACTGGCGCGCCGAAACGCAGCAACGCGTGGCGAGCTACAACAACGCATTGCGGCGCGGGACGGTGAATCCGTCATGGGAACGTTCGCTGCGCGCGGAGATCAACCGCCTGCAGTTCTACCTCGACCACGACATTGAGCCGAACCGGCCGACCGCGCCGTTCTTCGTCCGCGGCTTTGCGCACGTCGCCGGCTTTCTTCTCCTGCCGCTCCTCGTCTCCGTCCTCGGCAGCGACATCGTGTCGGCGGAGCACGCGGAAGGAACGGACAAGCTGCTGCTGACGCGTCCCGTGCGGCGTTGGAAGATCCTCTTCTCGAAGCTCGTGACGCTGTGGATCTTCGCGACCATCACGCTGCTGAGCGGCGCCGTGCTCGCGTACTGCATCTCCGCGCCGTTCCTCCCCGCGCGCGGCTGGACGGCGCCCACATTCAGCGGCTTTCAGCTCGCCAGCCAGTCGCTCAAGATGGACACGATCCGCGAGCTGCCGCTGTGGAAAGACACGCTGATCGCGTACGGCCTGACCTGGTTCGCCCTCCTCGCCGTCGCCTCGGTCGCGCTGATGCTGTCCGTGATCTTCCGATCGAGCGCGGCGTCGATCGGGACGATGCTCGCGTCGCTGATCGGCGGCACCATCCTCACCCGCCTGACGCCCGACTGGACCGCCGGCAAGTACCTCTTCGTGAGCGCGCTTCCC
>JAFAVZ010000416.1 GCA_019242175.1 Acidobacteriota bacterium | reverse complement strand
GAGGCGCAAGTAACCAGCAACTAGCAACCAGTAACTACCCGGCTTTATCCACCTTCGCCGCGAGGATGAAATCGCTGCGCGACAGCCCCTCGATCTTGTGCGTCCAGATCTCGATGCGCGCGCTGCCCCACGACAGATGGATGTCGGGATGATGCCCTTCCTCCTCGGCGATCTCGCCGACGCGGTTCGTGAACACGAGCGCTTGCGCAAAGTCGGGAAACGGGAACGTCCGATCATCTACGCGTTCCTGAAACGCGAGCTGGTGTGAATGGTTACTGGTTGCTGGTTACTGGTTACTCGCGCGGCGGCGCCTGTCGAAAACGAGGCGCAAGTAACCAGCAACTAGCAACCAGTAACTACCCGGCTTTATCCACCTTCGCCGCGAGGATGAAATCGCTGCGCGACAGCCCCTCGATCTTGTGCGTCCAGATCTCGATGCGCGCGCTGCCCCACGACAGGTGGATGTCGGGATGGTGCCCTTCCTCTTCGGCGATCGCGCCGACGCGGTTCGTGAACGCGAGCGCCTGGGCGAAGTCGGGGAACAGGAACGTCTTCTCCAGGTGATGCTCCTCGATCACCTTCCACCCGTTCCCGAGCTCCTCGGCCAGCGAGCGCAGCTCCTCGCCTTTCAGCGGCGGCACGCCTCCCTTGCACGGAATGCATTTCTCGCTCGCCAGCGCTGACGTCATGGTCTGCCTTCCTTTCCGCACGTGAGCCGCGAACGCCGCCGGATCGACGCGATGGCGGAACGCCTCGACGCCGTCGACGTACACGACCGGCACATCGTTCGTGAAGCGCGCGAGGAGCGCGGGATCGCGGTCGATGTCGATCTCTTCGAGAGCAACGCGCGCGCCCGACGCACGGATCGCGCGCTTCGCTTTCTCGCAGAGCTCGCATCCGAGCCGCGTGTACAACGTAACGGGCGTCACTGCAGCGCGCGCCATCAGAACCGAAAACTTATCGCGAACCCGCTCCCGACGAATAGGAGGTTTTGGTTGACCACTCGACTGCGATTCCCGGTCCTGACTCTCGCGCTCTGCGCGCTCGCGTTGCCCATGCTCGCCGACGGCACGGCCAGGGGCACGCTCACCGTCAACGGCAAGACGGTGCAACTGAAGTACTCGTACGCCGCCCTGAAGCAAGATCCGCTCGAGAAAAAGAAGCAAGCCACCTCGGTATTGATCACCGACCAGGCGATTCCCGCCGACGCGGCCGGAGACGAATTCAAGCTGATGGACGTCCGCGACCAGCAGAAGATCAACGGCGTGATGATCCTCGTGACCGAGGACGGCCAGATCGTGAGCGGCGCGCTCTACAGCCCTCTGATGAAGAAGATGGACTACGTTTCGGGCGTCGGCATGCAGAAGCTCGACCTGAAGACGCACGACGCGAACCGCATCGCCGGCAAGGTCTGGCTGGAGAAGCCGGACGACTTCTTCGACAACGTCTACCAGTACAACGTCACGTTCGATGCGCCGATCTCCGCGGCGAAGGCGAAAGACGCGCCGCCGGTCCTGAAAGGCAAGGCGCTTCCTGCCGGCGGCGGCGATCCAGGCAAGGCGTACGAGGCCTACCGCAAGGCGCTTCTCGCCGGCGATGTCGCGGGCCTCAGGAAGTCGCTCGCCGCCGAACGGGCGAAGGATCTCGACAGCCCCGAGTTCAAGAAGAACCTCGCGCTCATCCAGGCCTTCCAGCCGAAGACGGTGAAGATCACCGGCGGCGCGGTCGACGGCGACACGGCGACGCTTCTGGGGAAGGCGAGCGACGACGGCCAGACGTCGACGGGCGAGATCACGATGGTGAAGGAAGGCGGCGCCTGGAAGCTGTCGAAGGAGAGCTGGAAGGGAACGATGCACTGAGGCGGGGCGGGCACGGCCCGCTGCGCTTGTTGGCCAAGCCGTCACGAGGGTTCGCGTCTTCGCGTGAACTTGCCGAGGGGGCTGACATAGAGGGGATGGTGGCGGCGTGGGGCCACGGAGCTGGAGCCGGTCCTACTTACGACACGCGCGGTAAACTCCGCGCCCATGTCCTACCCAATCGACCTCAGCGGCCAAGTCGTGCTCGTGACCGGCGCCTCCCGCGGCATCGGCCGCGAAGCCGCCATCGTCCTCGGTCAGGCCGGCGCCTCGGTCGCCGTCAACTACGTACGCGCGGCGTCCGATGCCGAGGACGTCGTGCGCACGATTGGCGGCGATCGGGCGATGGCGGTGCAGGCCGATCTCGCCAACCCGCAGGACATCGAGCGGATGATCGACGCGGTGGTCGCTCGCTTCGGTCGCCTCGACACGCTGGTCAACAACGCCGCGATCTTCGAGCTCAACCCGTTCGACGGCGACGACTACGACGCGTGGCGCCGCGGTTGGGAGAAGACCTTTGCCATCAACGTGTTCGGCGCGGCGAACGCCGCCTATCTGGCGATGCGGCCGATGCGCCGGCAAGGCGGCGGGCGCATCATCAACATCGCGTCGCGCGCGGCGTACCGGGGTGAGACAGAGTTCGCCGACTACGGCGCCTCCAAAGCCGCGCTCGTCAATCTCACGATCTCCATCGCCCGCGGCTG
>JAFAVZ010000180.1 GCA_019242175.1 Acidobacteriota bacterium | reverse complement strand
CAGCACGACTGCAACCGCGACGCGGGTCGTCATGGCTGCTGCGCCGCGAAATCCGCCACGATGCTTCTCATCAGATGCACGCCTTCGCTGAAGAAACGGGCGCGGATGCGTTCGTCGGCGCCGTGCGGCGTGCCGGCGTCGTAGTAGTTCACCTTGAACGGCGAGATGCCGTACGCGACGATCCCCTGCTTGCGGAACCAGCGGCTGTCGCTCGTCCCGGCGGTGACGAACGGCACGACCGGCACCGCATACGCGTCGTGCATCCGCTTCTCCAGCAGCCGGTAGAGCTCGTTGTCGCGCGGGCTCTCCGGCACCGGCTCGCCCTGCAGCAGCACTTCGATCTGCACGTCCTTCCCCGCCGCGGCGCGGATGCGTTCGAGCATCGCATTCGGATCGGACTCCGGAAGCAGACGGACGTCGATCTCCGCGACCGCTTTCGCCGGAACGGAGTTCACGGAGCGGCCGGCTTCGAGATGGGTGATCGCGATCGTGTCGCGCAAGAGGACGCGGTAGCCGGGCGGGAGGATGGCGTCGACGCGTTTCGCATCGATCGGATCGACGAGCGTGCGCAGCAGCTCGCTCCGATCGTCGCGCTTCGCCGCACCGGCCGCGCGGAAGAACGCCTGCACGGATGGCGTCAAGCGGTAAGGCGTCTCCAGCTGGTCGATCTTCGCCAACGCGCGCACGAGCTTCGCCGCGGCGCCGCCATCGCTCGGAACGCCGGCCGCATGGCCCGCCGGTCCCGACGCCGTCGCGCGCAGCCACAGCGGCACCTTCTGCTGCACTTCGATGCCCCACTGCGTGACGGCATCCACGACGGTCTCGTTCGCGCCGCCCTCGTTGAGCACGTAGCCGACATTCGCGAACAATTCCGGCTGCGTCGCGAGCAGCTCGCCCGCGCCATGGCGTCCACCGAGCTCTTCGTCCGCGACGGCGAGATAGATCACGTCGCGCTTCAGCTTCAGGCCGCGGCGCTTCAGATTGACGAATGCCATCAGCTCGGCGATGCCGAGGGATTTGACGTCGAGGGCTCCGCGGCCCCAGAGGTAGCCGCCGGCGCGCAATCCGCCGAACGCCGGCTTCGTCCACTCGTTCGCGACGACGGGGACGACGTCGATGTGATGAAGCAGCAGCAGCGCCTTCTCGTTCGTCCCGGAAGAGAGCCGCGCGTAGAGCGACTGGCGCTTCGGGTCGCTCCCCACGAGCTGCGACGGGATGCCGTCCTTCTGCAGGAGTTGCTTCAGGAACTCGGCGCCGGCCGTCTCATTGCCCGGCGGATTCGACGTGTCGATGCGCAGGTACTGGACGAGCGCGTCTTCCGCCTCGCGATCGGTGGGATCGTGCGCCGTCCCCTCCGCTTCCCGGCAGCGGAGCGCGAAAAGCAGCAGCAGCGTAAGGACGACCAGGCGATGGCGGGAGAAGGGCATTCGCGGGCGCGAGTATAGCCACTCGCGCACCGCGATCTTTGCCGGCTACTGGTTGTTGGCGACCTGCGTGCCTTCCGGATACGTGAGGAAGGTGCCGTTCGAATAGATGATGTCGCAGTCGAAATTCGTGAACGGTCCGAGCGGCTGGCTGGTGTTCTGCGAGCCATCCCGGCCGTTGGAGACGACCGCGTAACGATTCGAGACCGTGCTCGAGTTGAAGGCCGACTCGGTGTAGGCGAGATAGGCCTTGCCCCAGCCGTCTTTGGTGGGAATGGCCTTGATGTACGTCGGGGTGAGCGCCGTGCTGAGGGTGGTCATCGGGATCGGCGTGGAGATGCCGCCGGCGATGCCCGCCGCGTTGTACTTGCCGATGTCCGTGGCCCGCGCTTCCCACGCGGTGGCGATGGAGCGGATGTCCGCCAGGGTCCGTTTCTGGCGGGAGCGATTCAGCGCCGAGATCAGATTGGGGATGGCGATCGCCGCCAGGATCCCGATGATCGCGACGACGATGAGCAACTCGACCAGGGTGAAGCCGTGCTCTCTCTTGCGCACCTGTTCCTCCTCCGAACAACCGCCTAACGGCAATCGGGATACCAATCGGCTACCGGGGAGCAACGGCTATTGCATTCAGGAACTTAGGCAAAAAATCGGGCGGCCGGCCGGGCTCTTTGTGACGCGATTTCTGCCCTTGACTGACAAAAAATGACACTCACGACACCGGCTGAGGGATGGTCAGCTGCACGGCCAGATCCTCTTCCGCCTCTGCGGTATAGCGCTCGTAACAGCCGCGGCAACGCGCTTCGTACGAGGTGTCCCCTACTTCCACCTGGGCATTTCCGCCGGAAACACGCTGCGAATAATGTGCGGCACCACGGCAGCGCACACATACGGCATGCATCTTCGAGACTTCTTCGGCCACCGCGAGCAGCGCGGGCATCGGTCCGAAGGGGCGGCGCATGTAGTCCTGATCGAGCCCCGCGGCGATGACGCGGATGCCGGCGTCGGCCAGTTGCATGCAGACGTCGACGACGCCGTTGTCGAAGAACTGGATCTCGTCGATGCCGACGACCTGCACGCCGATCTCGACGCGGGCGCGCAGCTCGGCGCTGGTGCCGATGCTGACCGCCTTGAGCCGGCGCTCGTCGCGGGAAACGACTTCGTCGGTGGCGAAGCGGTCGTCGATGAGCGGCTTGAAGACCTGGACGCGTTGCCGGGCGATGACGGCCCGGCGCAGACGGCGAATCAACTCCTCCGACTTGCCGGAAAACATGCCTCCGGCGATGATCTCGATCCAGCCGCCGCGGTGACTGTCCAAGGGAATGACCTCCGTGGGATTTGCTGGCGGGAAGGATAGCGGATTCCGATGATTCTTTGGCAGTGGCTCGACCGCCCCGGACACGAGGCGTCGCGCGTGGACGGCACGACGCTCTCCGGCGCCGCGGTGTTCTCCCACGACCGCACACCCGTCCGCCTCGACTACGCGATCGTCTGCGACCCGAACTGGATCACGCTGCGCGCCGAAGTGACGGGCTGGATCGGCGACCGTTCGGTCTCCATCGCGATCGAAGCAAACGACGGCCGCTGGACGCTGAACGGCGAGCCCCAACCTCGAGTCGACGGCTGCATCGACGTCGACCTGAACTTCAGCCCCTGCACGAATCTCCTCCCCATCCGCCGCCTCGGTCTCGCCATCGGCAACGAAGCGCCGGTGCGCGCCGCCTGGCTGCGCTTCCCGTCGATGCAGCTCGAGCCCCTCTCCCAAACCTACCATCGCCTCGGCGAAACCGAATACCGCTACACGAGCGGCGACGGCTCGTTCTCCGCCGAGCTGACGGTGAACGAGCAAGGGATGGTGGTGGATTACGCGGGGGTTTGGCAGGCGGTCGCTGGCGCTGGCGCTGAATTGAAAATTGAAAATTGAAAATTGAAAATTGAAAAAAAGAAGGGCCGCGGGGCTTTTCAATTTTCAATTTTGCATTTTCAATTTGCGCGAGCGACGACAGTCGCGAGCTTCGCCATGCCTTCGCGAATCCGCTCGTCCGGTTCCTTGGCGAACGTGAGGCGCATCGTGTTCCGGCCGCTGCCGTCCACGAAGAACGGGCCGCCGGGGATGAAAGCGACGCCGTGCTTGACGGCCTCTTCGACGAGCGGCGCGGTGTCGACGTCGGCGTTCAAGGTCACGAACGTGAACAGGCCGCCGTCGGCGGGCGTCCAGCGCGCGAGATTCGCGAAATGCTTCTCCAGCTCGCCGATCAGCACGCCGCGTTTGCCGCGATAGAACGCGCGCACTTTCTGGATTTGCGGATCGAGCTCGCCGGCGGCGCAAAGCTCGTCGACGATCGACTGGTCGAGCATGCCGGAGCAGAGGTCGGCGGCCTGTTTCGCGATCTCGATCCGTGATGCGAGCGAGGGCGGAGCGACGACGAAGCCGCAGCGCAATCCGGGTGCGAGCACTTTCGAAAACGACCCGAGATAGATGACGCGTTCGTCCACGTCGCGGGTGCGCATCGGCGTCGTGTCCGCGCCGTCCACGTACACCAGCTCGCCGTACGGATCGTCTTCGATGATGAGGAAGTCGAGCTCGCGGGCGATGCGCAGTACTTCGTCGCGCCGCGCCTGCGTCATCAGCCGTCCGGACGGATTCTGGAAGTTCGGGATCGTGTAGAGCAGCTTCGGCTTCACCCGCCGCGCGACATCTTCCAGCGAGGCGGGCACGATGCCGTCGTCATCCTGCTCCACGCCGGCGAGCGTCGCGCTGCGCGCGTGGAACGAGGCGGTGCCGCCGATGTACGTCGGGAGCTCGACGAGCACGACGTCGCCCGGATCGAGCAGCGTGTGCGCGATGAGGTCGAGCGCCTGTTGCGAGCCGGTCGTCACCAGCACCTGGTCGGCGCTCGCGCCGGTACGCGCGGCGATGAATTCGCAGAGCCGCGGCAGGCCGCGCGTCGGGCCATACTGCAGCGCGACGTTGCGCCGTTCGCGCACGACCTTCGCTGCGATGTCGGCGATCCGTTCCGCCGGAAACGTCTCCGGACTCGGCACGCCGCCGGCGAAGGAGATGATGTTCGGATCGTTGATCAGCTTCGCGAAGCGGCGGATGGCAGACGGCACCATGTTCCGCGCGTCGCGGGAGAGAAACCGGTCGTGCATCAGGAACGGCGCTCCATGATCATCGCGGCGAACGAGCCGAACATCCAGTTCGCGATGAACGAGCTGACGATCGTGTTCGCGATCTGGATGATGATCCGCACCGGGGCGAAGAACAGCGCCAGCGACATCGACTTGTGGAACGTGAAGCCCATCGACGCAGTGCTGAACACGCCGGCGACCGCGAACGAGACGAGGATCAGGATGGCCATGATCGCCACGTGCCGGCCGACGTCGCTTCGCACTTCCTGCCAGGAGCGGCGCACGGCGTCGCCCGCGGTCAGGCTGTAAGCGCCCGCATCGAGGATCGCCTTCACGCAGACGATGTTCGTCACGATCGCGATCACGAATGCCAGCATCAGCGCCAGCACGAGGCCGAGGCATCCGAGGACGATGGAGGCGGTGGCGTTGCCGAGGACGAGCATCAGGGCCAGCAGCACGAGGAGCGGCGCGATCAGGATCAGGCCGGCGATGCCCCACACGATGTTGTAGATCCAGAAGACGGTCCACCATCCGCGTTTCGCGCCGTCCAGCCAACGCTCCATCGAGAACGCGGCGAAGCGTTCCCGTTGCGCGACCACGCCGTCGCCCGCACGGCGGTCGGCATCGAGAAAGATCCGCGCCGCGCCGGCTTCGACGAACGAGTGCAGAGCGACGAACACGAGCAGCGCGATGCTGATCGCCACGAAGATCCAAAGCAGAAGCCACCAGTTTGCGGTGAGGAACGCCATGAGGCCTTCCTGCACCGAATCCACGTCTTTCCAGTCGATGTGGGAGATGCCGGCCGAGACGAGCACCGGCACGAGGATGGCGATGACGAGGCCGATGGCGATCGCGCCGGCCAGCAGCATCTCGCCGACGCGGAGGAGGATCACCTGCCAGTTGGTGAGCGCGCTGTCGAAGCCGCGCCGGATGAGCTCTGTGACGCTGCGTCTCAAATCACGTTCCGCCGAAAATCCGACGCGCCGGCGAAGGAGATGAGGTTCGTCATCTCGTACAGCCGGCTGCGCAGCCGCACGCCGATGCGTTGGGTGAGCGACTCGTCCTTCGCATCCGCGGTGTCGGCGTAGTTGGTGGTGAAAATGGTCGTCCGCTCTTCGTTGTAGCGGGTGTTGATCACGTAATAGAGGATGTCCTGCACGAACGTCGTCGGCTTCTGCGACCCGAGCTCGTCGAGCACGAGGAGGTCGACTTCGAGCAGCGGCCGGAGAAGCTCCGACTTGCTCGGCACCTGGTCGTTGTCGAACGAGGCCTGGATCTCCTGGATGAGGTCCTGGAAGTTCGAGAACAGCATCCGTCCCGGCTTTCCCGCCGCGATGATCTCCACGAGCGCGGCGACGGCGAGATGGGTCTTCCCAGCGCCACAGGGACCGATCATCAAGAGGCCACGTCCTTCATCGGTGCCGGGCCAGAGATCGATGAACTCCTGCACGCGCGTTTTCGCATTGCGCAGCGTCGGCGAGTTCGCCTTGAAAGTCTCCAGCGAGCAGTGCTCGTAGCGCCGCGGAATCTGCGCCGAGGAGAGACGCTGTTGCCGTCGCAGATCGCCCTGACATCCGCAAGGCTCGACGCGCGAAGAGTCGAACGGATGCGGAACCCATCCGCTGCCATTGCAGCGGGCGCAGGGAGTGGGGGCGGGAGAGAGGGAGCGCATCTTCGTGAGTGTATCGCTAAGTTGCAGGCAGCTGGTTGCTGGTTACTGGTTGCTGGTTACTGGTTGCTGGTTGCTGGTTGCTCGTTGCTGGTTACTGGTTGCTGGTCGCTGGTCGCTGGTTGCTCGTTACTCGTTGCTCGTTGCTCGTTACTCATTGATGGTTGCTCGTTGATGGTTGCTCGTTGATGGTTGCTCGTTGCTCGTTGCGGGCGCCTCGGGTGTCAACCAGTAACCAGTAACCAGTAACCAGTAACCAGTAACCAGTAACCAGTAACCAGTAACCAGTAACCAGTAACCAGCAACCAGCAACCAGCAACTCTCTTATACTCCCCTCACCGCATGTCGTCCCCTCTCGTGAGCTATCTCTCCGCGCGGCCGGATGCTGCGACGTTTCTGCTTCCCGCGGACCTGAAGCGCACCCTCGAGGAGCTGTTTCCGCGGGGGCACGCGATGCTCCCCTCCCCCTACAAAATCTTCCCCGCCGACGAAACCCAAACGCCCCACCTCGGTTTTCCCGTCGCTGACACGCCGGCCCTCAAGGAGCTGGAGGCGCGTCTCGATCGCTGGCTGGCCGAGGAGATTGCGTGGCATCTCGACCGGACGCCGGAGTCGAAGGAGCGCGCGACGCTGGCGTTCAACAGCTACATCTCGCATCTGATGAAGCTGGCCGAGAACGCGTTGATGTCGAATCTGCTGAACGACTATCACGCGATCTTCTGGCTCGCCCACTCGCTCGATCTCGCCCGCCACTTCTCGACGATCGTGCGCGGCGTGAGCAAGCGCGACTCGAACGCGGGACGCACGCAAGGCGAGGCGCTGAAGTACCGCATCTTCGCCCGGTGGGCGGCAGAGACGCGCGAGCAGATGACGCAGCTCGCCGCGCGCGCGGCCACGACACTCGAAGGCGAGGAGCAACGCGGGCTGCAGTTCTTCCGTTTGCTGCAGGACGATGTGCTCATCCTGACCGAGGAGTTCATCGGACCCGATTTGCGGGAGCTGCGGTCGTTCATCACCGGCTATCTCCGCCGCGACTTCCAGGCCTTTCGGGACAGCGTCGAGCGCCTGCGCGAGGCGGCCGTCGATCTGCTCCTGCGCGACCGCACGTTCAAAGCCTCACTCCCGCTCTTCGGAACGACGCCCGATCAAGGCATCACGCTGGCCCTGCTGCTCGACTCGCGGTTCCAGACGTTCCTGTTCGAGCATCCGTCGATCCAGAACGCGGTGACGCGCGAGGAGCGCGAGCAGTTCCAGCTCATCGCCCGCCGCCTGCGCGAGTTCTCGGTGCTGCATCAACTGCGGCGAGGCATCATCTGGATGACGAGCACCGCCGACGGCCACATCGTGCCGGTCGATCGTCGCGGTGGGGGCGCGTTCTCCCGCTCGACGCGGCCGCTCGATTTCGGCCGCCCCGGCGTCGTCGATCCGATGATCCACCGCTTCGGGATCATCTACGACATCTCCGCATTCTCCGAGACGCTGGGCAACATCCGGCGCGGCGGACGGAAGGAGGAGATCGGCTCGTACCGCCAGATGCTGCTGTTCCAACGCAAGCTCGAAGCGATCGCCCATCGCCATCTCCTCCAATTCGAAAAGTTCCTCGGCGACGGGGCCTTCTACACGACGCGCCGCGCGTTGCGCGTGGTGCGCGCGGCGGTGGAGATCCAGCGTTTCTACTCGGAGATGCGGCGCAAAGGGTTCGCGTTCAACAAGGGCCTGCGCATCGCGTTGAACTACGGCTACTACCGCCTCCTGCCGATGAAGGGCTCGCCCGATTCGCCGGAACGGATCACGGAGTTTTACGGGCCCGGCATCGTGGAGCTTTCGCGGCTGACGACCGGCAAGGCGACGAAAGAGATCGACGAGTTCGCGGCGTTCCTCGTGGCGCGCGGCTACGAGCCGGCGAAGGTGCAGCAGTTCTTCGCGCCGCTCGCGCGCGGCGTGGACATGATCGATCACCTCCAGCACGCGCGGGAGTTCTACGCGTACCTGAACGCGAACGGGAATCTCTTCAATGAAGGGATCGTGACGTCGTTCCCGCTCCTGCAGGAACTGTCGACGGAGCTGGCGAACGAAGGGCAGACGCTCTGCCGCCTGCGCGCGCCTTTCGGCACTTACATCGGCTTCCCGCCGGCCGTCGCCGGACTCGAATGGATCGGCATCCGCCTCCTCGGTTCGGTGCAGCTCAAAGGCCTCGACAACGTGGAGATCGGCGAGATCGTGCCGTTCGCACCCGGCGAAGCGGAGGCGACGTCGATCGACGCGGGCGAGTCGTTCGTTTCGATCCTGCGCCAGGAGCTCCATCAGGATCGCGACGAGCTCGAGATCCAGCCGTTCCCCGCGCACACGACGCACGAACGCGCGCTCGACACCGAGATCGTGATCTGCATCCGCCCCGACTCCGACGACCTCGACGAGGTGCTGATCGGCGAATGGGATCCGCGTTCGGACAATGTGCTGAATCCGCTGCGGATGCCACGCGGCGATTTCCTCCGCCTCTTCTCGCTGAAGGGCGACGTGAACGTGGCGCTGCTTTCGGAGCGACGGTCCGCGATCGGCGAGCTTTATCACCGGCTGACGGACATGCACCCGACGGAATCCGTCCCCCTCGCCGACTTCCGCGATCACTTCGAGACCTTCCTCCTCGGCGACATCGTCGAGAAGCTGACGCGTACTCCGTGACGTAGCGGCGGGCTTTCGATCGTCCAGGCGGGCTGAATCCCGCTCCTACACTTCAAGCAGATAGGAAGGATGCATCAACCCCGTCGGCTCGTAGAAGGCGTCGTGCGTGTAGACGAAGCCGAGCTTCCCCAGCAACGCGCGCGACGGCTCGTTCTCCGGATGATGCCCCGCGAACAAGGCACGCACGCCGAGAACATCGCGCGCATGAGCGATGACCTGCTCCGCCGCCTCCCTCGCCAGCCCTTTCCCCTGATGCCGCGTGTGCAGATGAAAGCCAAGCGCAAGAATGTCTTCGTGCGGCCTGAGCCCACAGACGCCCACGTGCTCGCCACCGTCGCGCAAGAAGATCGGCCAATATTGCACGCCCCTCTGCGCCTCGTTGTCGATCTCGCGCGCGAGCCTCACGCGCACGGCGTCCGCCGCGAACGGCCCACCGATGCGCCGCGTGACGTCCGCATCGCCCCACAACGCGAGGGCCAGAGGAAAGTCGCTCTCGCGCCAGATGCGGAACTCGAGGCGGGCGGTAAAAGGCGGGGGCATGGGGAGGAGGATACGCGCGAACCGGTGCGCGGGCGTCCCGCCCGCAGGCCGACGGGCGTCTCGCCCGGCGGCCATCCTCGGCGTGCACGGAGCGGGCGGCACCGGGACGCGCCGCAAGCAAACCAGCGGCGGTTCGCCCGACGACCATCTCGCGCATGACGGAGCAGCGGCACGGGGACGTGCCGCTGCCTGCGGGCGGGACGCCCGCGCACCAGATGCGTCCTAGATTCATGCGCAGGCGTCTCGCCGGGCGACCAACATCGCGCATGACGGAGCAGCGGCACGGAGACGTGCCGCTGCCTGCGGGCGGGACGCCCGCGCACCGGACGCGTCTTAAATTCATGCGCGACCTCACCTCGCCCAACTGGCTCTTCGCGAAAGCCGCCCTCTTCGTGCTGCTCGCCGTTCTGGCGGCGGCGATCGTCCTGATCCGCGATCCGCACTTCGTCACGGCGGCTCTACTCCTGGTAGGAATGTGGGCGGCGGCGAGGGCCTACTACTTCGCGTTCTACGTGATGGAGAAGTACGTCGACCCGAGCTTTCGCTATTCAGGGCTCGGATCGATGCTGAAGTCCTTCCTGCGACGGTTACAATAAGTCCTCATGCGCGTCGACCATCAGAAGCGGGAGATCGTCTGTTCGGTCGGCGATCTCGTGCACGAGTCGACGTACCGGCGCATCGGCGTCGAGCGCGGCGACGGATTCCGGCGGATGTGGATCGGCCAGGACATCCACACCAAGCGAGCCGAACAGCGCGCAGCCGAAGATCCGCACTACCGGGCTGAGGTACACGTCGTCCATCGGCGGCAGCTCGGCAAATGGTCGATCACGGTCACCGGGCGTATCGACGGACTCTCCGTCGACCGCGAGGCGAAGCAGGTCAACATCGAAGAGGTCAAATCCATCCATTTTGATCTCGAGCTCGAAGCGCTCTACCGCTCGGAGAAGATGCAGCGGCATCTGTATCAGCTGTTGCTCTACGCCTTCTTCCTCTCCGACCAGCCTGACTTCGACGGTTTCGTCTTCGCCCCGCAGCTCGTCCTCATCGACCTCGTCTCCGGCGAGGCGAAGATCATCGACACCGACTTCGACCGCAACAAAGTCCTCGACGCGCTCAACGCGAGCCTGGCGAAGATGGTCGACAGCATCGAGACCGCCGAGGCGCTGGCCGTTGCGAAACGGGCGTTCGCCGATCAGCTGACGTTTCCGTACGACCGCATGCGTCCGTATCAGGAAGACATCGTCAGCGCCGTCGCGCGCGCCGTGTATCAGGAAGAGGCGCTGCTCCTCTCCGCGCCGACCGGCATCGGCAAGACGATCGCCGTCCTCTACCCCGCCGTCCGGCAGTCGCTGAAGCTGGGCAAGAAACTCTTCGTCCTCACCTCCAAGACGCTGCAGCAGGAAGCGGCCGTGCAAGCGCTCGACATGCTCAACGACGGCTCGTTCCGCGTGCTGCGCATCCGGGCCAAGCAGAAGATGTGCGCACACACGGAGATGATCTGCCACGAGGACTTTTGTCCGTTCGCGGCGCGCTATTCGGAGAAGATGGAGAAGAGCGGCCTGCTCTCGAACATCGTGACCGGGATGAGCTACTTCGATCCCGACGTCACGTTCGAGATGGCCCGTTCCACGGACGTCTGCCCCTTCGAAGTCTCGCTCGAGTTGATCGAGCAGGCAGACGTCGTCATCTGCGACTACAACTACATCTTCGACCCTTACGTCGGCCTCAAGGCCTACCAGCAGGAGAGCGACTACGGCGATTGTGTCCTCGTCATCGACGAGGCCCACAACCTCGTCGACCGCGGCCGCGGCTACTACTCCCCGGAGATTTCCGAGGCGCAGTTCGAGCAGATCAAGAGCCATCTCTACGGCCGGAACTGCTGGATCGACGGCTGGGAAGAGCTGCTGGAGATGCTCCGCGACCACATCCACGAGCTGGGGCAAGTGCTTGGCG
>JAFAVZ010000120.1 GCA_019242175.1 Acidobacteriota bacterium | reverse complement strand
TTACCGCATCCTTCACCTGGAGAAACCCGCATCCTGAAGATCACCGCTTATGTCGATGGCGCCTCCCGCGGCAATCCCGGCCCCGCGGGCTACGGCGTGTTCATGAAGACCGACGCCGGGGAAGTGATCGAGATCTGCGGCTTCCTCGGCACTACGACGAACAACGTCGCGGAGTACGCCGGCCTGCTCGAGGCGCTCGAAGTCGCGGCGGCCGAGGGGGCGAACGAGGTGGAGATCATCTCCGACTCGCTGCTGCTCGTGCAGCAGATGCTCGGCAAGTACAAGGTCAAGCATCCGAACCTCATCCCGATGCACGCAAAGGCGAAGACGCTCGTGCGCAAGTTCCAGCGCTTCTCGGTCCGCCACACGCTGCGCGGCGGCAACAAAGACGCGGATCGGCTGGCGAATCTCGCCGTCGATCGCGCGAACGGACGCTGGATGGAGAGACGCCGTGTCGGTGCGTGAGAACGTCGCCGACGTGCGGGCGCGCATCGCTGCTGCATGCGCGCGCGCCGGACGCAAGGTCGACGAAGTCACGCTCGTCGCCGTGTCCAAGACGTTTCCCGCTTCGGCGGTGGAAGAAGCGTTCGCGGAAGGCATCACGGACGTAGGTGAGAACCGCGTGCAGGAAGCGCGCGAGAAAAAGCCGGACGTGAAGGCTTCCGGCCGCTGGCATCTCATCGGACATCTGCAATCGAACAAGGCGAAAGATGCCGTGCGCCTGTTCGACATCATCCAATCCGTCGACTCCGCTGCGCTCGCCGAGAAGATCGCGAAGGCGGCGGAAGGGGAGGGGAAGCGTCAGGCGATCCTGCTACAGGTGAACATCGGGCGCGAGTCGCAGAAGACCGGCATCGATCCGCATGAGGTCGGGCAACTCGCCGAAACGATTCGCAACAATGCGGCGCTCGACCTCCGCGGATTGATGGCGATCCCGCCGGTCGGGGAAGCGGAAGAGACGCGCCGTTGGTTTCGAGAGCTGCGCCAGTTGCGGGATCGCATCGGCGTGGAGCATCTCTCCATGGGCATGAGCGAAGACTTCGAAGTGGCGATCGAGGAAGGCTCGACGATGGTCCGCATCGGCCGCGCGATCTTCGGAGCGAGGGGCTAGACGATGGGCGGCCTTCTCGTGGTGCTCCGCGTCGTCAACATCGCGCTCGACATCATCCGCTGGATCGTCATCGTCTGGGTCATCCTCAGCTGGATCCTCTTCTTCCTGGAGCGCTCCAAGTTCCGCTGGCGTTACCGGCAGTTCTATCTGCTGCTCGAACAGCTGAACGACCTCTGCACGCGCATGGCGTATCCATTCCTCAAGCCGATCCGGCGCGTGCTGCGGCGTTTCGACACGGCGGGCATCGACTGGTCGCCGCTGGTGCTGCTCCTGATCATTTATTTGTTGCAAGGGTTGATCAACTGGGCCGCGATCGCCATACTGTCCCCAAGATAGTGACTGGTTGCTAGTTGCTGGTTCTCGCGCCTCTGCTCGAGTCACCAGCAACCAGTCGCCAGCAACCGTGTGTTGGGAGGGCGATCCCCATGCAGAACCTCACTCCCCTCGAGATCCAGAAGCAAACGTTCTCGCGGGCCCTCAAGGGTTTTCACTCCGACGAAGTTCGGGCCTATCTCCACCTCATCGCCGAAGAGATCGAGCGCCTTTTGCGCGACGTCGATCGGCTGCAGCGCGAGAACGCGATGCTCCGCGAGGAGCTCGACGATCACTCGCAACGCGAGCGCATCCTGAAAGACACGCTGCTCTCCGCGCAGAAGGTGTCGGAGGATGTGAAGGCGAATGCGCGCAAAGAGGCCGAGCTGATTGTGAAGGACGCCGAGCTGCTCTCGGACCGGATCATCTCCCAAGCCATGGCCCGCGTGGCCGACCTGGAGAAGGCGATCCAGGATCTGAAGATCGAGCGCCACTCCGCGCGCAACAAGCTGCAGGCGACGCTCGACACGGTGTCGCAGCTGATCATGCTCGACGCCGAGCAGGAAGCGAACGAGCTGCCGATCACGGCGATGTACCGGCGTGAGTAGTCTCCTCATCCGCAACCTCTCGCAGATCGCAACGCCGCTCGGCAACACGGCCGCGCGTGGTGCGGCCATGCGTTCGCTGCGGGTGCACGAGAAGTCGGTGCTCGTGATCCGCGACGGCCGTTTCGCGTACGTCGGTCCCGAATCCGACAAGCCGGCCGATCTTGCGATCGACGAGGACTTCGACGCGCGGGGCGCGACCGCGATCCCTGGCTTCGTCGACTCCCACACACACATTCCCTTCGCCGGCTTGCGCGAGTCGGAGTTCAACCGGCGGTTGCAAGGCGAGACGTACGAACAGATCGCCGCGTCGGGCGGCGGCATCGCATCGACGGTGTACGCCACGCGCCGCGCGTCCGAGGAGGAGTTGGTCGCCAATGTGCTGACGCGGGCGCAGATGATGGCCCGTTACGGCACCACGACCGCCGAGGCGAAGAGCGGCTATGGACTCGACAAGGAATGCGAGCTGAAGCAGCTTCGCGCGATCCGTCGCGCGTCGGAGACATCGCCCGTACGCCTCGTGCCGACGTGTCTCGCCGCACACGAGTTCCCTCCCGAGAGCCGCAACAGCGAATCCGCCCGCCAAGGCTACGTCGCCACGATCCTCGGCGAGATTTTGCCCGCCGTCGCGGAGGAGAAGCTCGCCGTTTTCTGCGATGCGTTCGTCGAACGCGGCGTCTTCTCCCGCCAGCAAGGCGAGATGGTTCTGCGCGCCGGCGCCGCGCTCGGGATGATCCCGCGCCTCCACGCCGACGAGCTCTCCGATACCGATGGCGCCGCGCTCGCCGCGGAAATGAATTGCGCGTCGGCCGACCATCTGATGCAGATCTCCGAACGCGGCATCGACGCGCTCGCGGCGTCGAACACCGTCGCGAATCTGCTGCCGGCGACGAGCTTCTTCCTGATGGCGGACAAGTACGCGCCCGCGCGGCAGCTCATCGAGAAAGGGGCGATCGTCTCGCTGTCGACGGATTGCAATCCCGGGACGTCGATGACCGAGTCGATGCAGGTCGTCGTGCAGCTCGCGACGCTGCAGTTGCGGATGACGGTCGAGGAGTCGATCACCGCCGCGACGTTGAACGGCGCGTATTCACTGCGGCTGGCCGAAGAAACGGGCTCGATCGAAGTGGGCAAACGCGCGGACTTTCTCCTGCTCGACGCGCCGACATATCTGCATCTGGTCTATCACTTCGGCGTGAACCTGATCACCAGCGTGTTCCGCGACGGGCGACGAGTGATGTAGGGCCGGCTCTCCAGCCGGCCCAATGTCGATGCTGGGCCGGCTGGAGAGCCGGCCCTACATTCTCTTCGCCAACTTCTGACCGCGCAGACGGCGAAAAATCCGTATCGATCTCGCGCCGCGCCTGTTGGGCAGGGATCCTTCGTCCTCTTCGGGGCTCAGGATGACACGCGTTTGACCAACTCCCGATAGAGCAGCTCGCCCGCCGCGTTCTTTGCCTCGAACGTGCAGCCGGCGATGTGCGGCGTCACGATCAGGCGCGGATCGTCCGGCCACTCGCGGTGAGGCGGCTCAGGATCGAACACGTCGAGGGCGAGGCCGCCGAGGTGGTTGGTAGCGAGGGAGGCGAGGGCGGCGTCGGCGTCGAGCACTTCGCCGCGGCTGGCGTTGATCACGAACGCGCCATGCGGCAGTTGCGCGAGTTGCGGCGCGGCGATCATCCGGTGCGTTTCGTCGGTGAGCGGGACGTGCAGCGTCAGGATGTCGCTCGTCGCCAGCAACTGATCGAGCGTCTCGACGCGTCCTTCGAACGGTGCGATGTACGGATCGTACGCGCGCGGCTCCAGGCCGAAGGCGCGGGCCAGCTTCGCGACGCGCGATCCGACGTTGCCATGGCCGACGATGCCGAGCCGATACGCGCGCAGCTCGTGTCGCGTCGCGCAGTCGCCGCGCCGCCACATGCTCTCCCGTACCTCGCGCGTGTAAGCGGGCACGGTGCGCGTGAGCGACAGCATGAACCCCATCACCAGCTCGGCGACCGCGTTCGCGTTCACGCCCGGCAGGCTGATCACTTCGATCCCGATCTCGCGGGCGGCGGCGAGGTCGATGTTGTCGGTCCCGCTCGTTCCCTGGGCCACGATGCGCAGCCGCGGAGCGGCCTCGAGCACGGCGCGCGGGACGTCGTTGAATGTCCGGGTGATGAGGATCTCGGCGTCCTGGACGAGCGGACCGAGGTCGGTGCCGCGGCGTTGGACGACGTCGAAACGGCCGTCTTCGGCGAGAAGGGAGAGGAGGATCGGCTCGACGTCCGCCGCGATGACGACGCGCTTCGGCATGACCCGGAGTGTACAATCCGGCCGGCTTGACAGCGAGAGTCCGCAAGCACGCCGTCGCCTTGATCGCCATCGCGATCTACAACCTCGTCGTATTCTTCCCCACCGCCTTCCTCGGCCGCGTTCTCTCTCCCAACGACGTTTTTTCGAATACGGACCCGTGGAAGATCGCGCGCGCCGGCGAGGGCGTGCAGAACTCGCTGCTCAGCGATCCGCCGACGTCGTACTTCACGCTGATGTCGCTGGTGAAGACGCATTGGCCGTCGTTCGATTGGAACCCGTACGTCGGTGCCGGCATCCCCGGCTTCGGCTCGACGGCGGCGGCCGTGCTCTCGCCGTTCGTCCTCTTGCCCGCGCTTCTTCTGCCGCTCGCGTGGGTCTACAGCGGGATCGTCTTCCTGAAGCTGAACGTCGCGTATCTCTTCGCGTATCTCTGGCTGCGCGAAGAACGGCTCGGCAAACGCGGCGCGGCGATCGGCGCACTGATCGTCGCTGGCGCGGGCGTCTATTCGGTGCGTTGGCTCTGGCAGATCACGAACGCGACGGCGCTCTATCCGGCGTTGCTCTGGCTCGTCGCGCGCGCGTTCCATGGCAAGCGCAACTCGATCGCGTTGGCGGTGCTCGTCGCACTCGCGTACGCCGTCGCCGGCTTCCCTGCTGCGAACGCATACGGCGCGTACGTCGTGCTCGCGTACGCGGCGATCCATCTGCTGCGCTTCCGCCCCGCGCGCATCGCGGAAGGCGCGATCGCAGTGGTCATCGCGTTGATGATCGCCGCGCCGTCGCTGGTCTCGTTCGCACAGCTCGTGAAGCGCACCGGCTACCTCGACATCCGCGCGCACACGGCGACGGCGATCTTCCCGCTCCATCACGTGAAGAGCTTCGTCCAGCCCGAACGCCTCGGCAATCCCGCGCTCAAGAGCTGGCTCGGCGACCGCGACCTTGGCTCGATGAACAACTTCGTCGAGTCCACCGTCTACCTCGGCATCGTCGGCCTGCCGCTGATGATTCTCGGCCTCGCGCGACGCCGTGCGCGCACGCGTTGGTTCTGGCTCGCGATGCTCGCGTTCGTGCTCGCGTGCATCTTCGGCTACGCACGTTTCGCCGGCGCGTTGCCCGGCTTCAAGTATTCGCCGCTGACGCGGCTCGCGTTGCTCCTGCCATTGCCGGCCGGGTATCTCGCTGCGGCCGGCGCATCGTGGCTCGATCGTGGACGGTTGCGTTTCGCGCTCGCGCTCGCGCTCGGCGTCGCGGCGTCTTATGACCTCGCGTACTTCGCCGGCCGCTTCTACCCGTATCTGAAGCCAGCGAAAACCATCGTGCCGGCGACTCCGACGATCGCGTATCTGCAGGCGCAACGCGGCCCGTTCCGCATCGCGCCGTTCTTCGACTACATGCTCCCGAACTCCTCGGAGCTCTTCCGCCTGGAAGACGTTCGCAGCCACTTCAGCAGCGAGGCGAAGTACCGCCGGCTGCTGCAGCGCATCGATCCGCAGTCGTGGAGCGGGCAGTCGACGATCCTGCTGTTCAACGGCACGTCGTTCCGATTCAGCGATCCGCTCGTGGCGATGCTCGGCATCCGCTACCTCGTCGAGCAGAAGTCGATCGACATCGTGAAATGGCACATCTTCGCCGCCACGAAGCCGGGCGTGAAGGAAAGCGGCGTCGTGATTCTGAAGCCGGCGCAGACGATCGAACGGACGATCGCGATCGGCGACGAGCCGTTCGAGGCGATCGAGTTGCCGGCGAGTGCCGAAGAGACGTTCTCGCGCACCGCGCGCCTGCACGTCGAGCTGCGCAAGCTCGGCTTCGTCGCGTGGGAACGCGACTTCACACCCGAGGATCTCGAGGTGCTGCAGAAGGTGTACATCCCGCTGCGGCCTTTCGCGCGCTCCGGCGAGAGCGTGACGCTCGTCGTCCGCGCCGACGCCATGCGCGCCCGCCTCCTCGGCGGCGAAGGCGGCATTTACTTCGGCCGCGTCACGACGCCGATCATCTTCGACCGTGAATTGCCCGATGGCCGCCTGTTCCTCAACGTCGCCGAGCTGCCGCGCTTCCGCGCCGTGCGCCGCGTGCGCGCGATGTCCGAGGAGGAGTTCCTGAAGGCGGAAGTCGACTTGCGCGACGAGGCGATCATCACCGAGCCCACCGTCGCGCCGCCGCCCACTTCTGATGCGAGCGTCGAGCTGACTCGCTACGCGGACGCGCGGCAGTCGCTGCGCACGAGCTCTGCGGCGCCGTTCTTCCTCGCGTCGTCGGAGAAACTGACGCCGGAACTGGCGATCGCCATCGACGGAAAAAAGGCGCGGCCGATCGAGATCAACTCGCTGTTCGCCGGCGTCGAAGTGCCGGCGGGCGAGCATCGCGTGGTGTTCTCGCGCGAGATCGGGCGGGGGTGGCGGTGGCTGACGATCGTCGGCCTCGCGGCGTGGGCGTTGATCGCCGGCTGGGAGATCATCGCGGCTCTGCGCAGTCGCTTGTCATCCTGAGCGCCGCAGAGCGCGAAGGATCTCCTGATGCGGGCGATGAGCGCACGTGCCGGGAGATCCTTCGCCGTCTTCGCGGCTCAGGATGACATCTGCACCGGTGGCGAGAACGCGAAGCCTCGCGGAGGCTTTGCCATCAAGCGCTGCGGGCGGTGCCCGCGGGCTCGGCGACGAGGATGATCTGGTAGGCGAACAGCGCCTTCCACATCCGCGTCACGATGCTCAGCACCTTCTCGCCCATCCGCAAAATCGGCTCGGGTGTGAACTTGCCGATGATCAGCCGCAGCGGCACCGACGAGCCGCGCACGGCGAGCACGCGGAAGCCGGCGGCTTCCACTTCGCGGCGGATCGTGCGCATCGTGTAGAAGCGCAGGTGCGTGTTGTCGAGAATCCCCCGTTCGCGGTATTCGAACACGCCGAACAAGAGGCCGAGGCGGACCGTGACGTTCGCGATGTTCGGGACGGAGATGAACACCCGCCCGTTCGGTCCGAGGGATTGGCGCACGAGCTGGAGCAGGTTCGAGGCGTCGCGCAGGTGCTCGAGGACGTCCGCGAGCACGATGGCGTCCATGTTCGTCGGCAGCCGTTTGAGCTTTTCGAGGTCGGTGATCACGACGTGATCGAACGCGGGACGCAGCGTCGGGAGGCAGTCGACGTTGTACTCGAAGCCGAACGTCTCCTGGAAATCGCCGCGCAGGGCGCCGCCGAGCTCACCGCCCGCCGCGCCGAGGTCGAGCAGCGTGCCTCCTCGACGAGCGAAGCGACGGACGAGATCGAGAAGGATCCGGTGACTGCTTCCCTCGAAGTCTTTGAACGTGTAGACGTTCGGCACGCGGGGCGAATCCTACCAGCAAGTTGTATCCTTCGCCCGATGCACGCCGCCGGGTTTCTGCTGTTTGCGGCGAGCGCCGTGGCCGTCGCGACGCAACCGAGCCGCACGGACGTCACGGCCGCCGAGGCGGCGCGGATCACGCGCGTGAAGCACGAGGTGCGGGATGCCGTCGCCGCCGCGCTCCAGACGGAGGGCGATCCGGTCCAGGCGCAGCGCCAGTTCAACGAGGCGGCGCGGGCATTCGAAGGCGTCGACGTCCGCTTCCGCGACGTGGACAAGCATCCCGACCTCGTCGCGGTAACGACGTCGATCGACATCCCATGCGGCACCGACACGTCGCTCTACCTCTTCCGCCTCGAGGCTGGCGGCTGGCGGCTGATCTTCGCCCGCGAGGCGAACGGCTACCGCACAGTCGGCGGCGCGCTCGACTCCTTTTCCTACGCCGTCTCGCCGCCCGATGCGAACGGCAACTTCTTCGTCGTCACGGCCAGCGTGAATCCGTGGTGCTCCTCGAATTGGCAGGCCTTGCGATACGACGTGCGGCGCATCGGCGCCGATCCGTACGCGTCGCGCATCCTCTTCGCCGACAACCAGTCGATCTTCGTCGAGATGGATTACGAGCTGCAGGTCGGCGTCGACGACGTGCGCGTGCAGTGGCATGCCTCGCAATCGCTCGACTTCGGCCGCCATACGCGCGATCACGTGAGGCATCTCTCCGTCTGCGGCGATCGCGTGGAACGGGTCGCGCCATTCGCATTGTCGCCCGAGGATTTCCTCGACGAGTGGGGACGGATGCCGTGGGAGGAAGCGTCGCGCTTCGGCGGCGATCGCGCGTCGCATCAAGTGCTGAACAAACGCCGCTTCTACTACTCGTCGCTCGACCCGGTGAAGCGCGGCGAGGATGGCGCGTGGATCGTGCCGCTATGGCTGGAACGGAAGCCGAAGAATCAGTGGATGACGTTCACGCTCGAGCAACGCGGCGACGACTTCGTGATCCGCAACGTGGAGACGACGAACGGTCAGTAATCCGACCACGGCCTGCCGCTCGGATCGCGTCCGGCGGCCGCGCTGCGGACGTCGATGATGCCGCCCCCCTCCGGCGGCGGGGCCCCCACTCCGAAGTCGTTCTGCGCGACCGGCTCCTCGACGA
>JAFAVZ010000069.1 GCA_019242175.1 Acidobacteriota bacterium | reverse complement strand
GCCTCGCTCAGGGATGCTCCGGCGTCGTGACATGTGTGGAAGTCGCGCGCGTGGACGGTCCGGCGCCCAAAGTCCGTGCGTTCCAGCCGCCGCCGCTCGCGCCGTCCCGTCGATCCGGCGCTTCAGGCGGCACCACACCCGCAAACGGCCGCGCGCGGGCCTGAGCGAACGCAGTAGGTCGAGACGCATCAGGTACAGGTCGATGAACGAACGGCATGCGGAAATCGCGGGCGGCGGAATCGGAGGACTTGGCCTTGGCCTGATGCTGGCAAGGAAAGGCTGGTCGGTCCGCATTCACGAGCGCTCGCCCACGATCCGTGAGGTCGGCGCCGCCATCTCGTTACGCAACAACTCGATCTCGGTGCTCGAACGTTGCGGGGCGTTCGAGCAATTGCGCGCGGAGGGCTCGTTCCTGTTGAGGGAGCGACACTTCGACAAGCGCGGCAACCTCCTGCAAGAGCGCGCCACCACGGGCCAGCGCACGATGGTGCTGCCACGGCAAAGTCTGGTCGAGGGCCTCGCCGCATCGGCGCGTCAGGCCGGTGTTGAGATCAAGCTGTCGTCGGTCGTCGTGTCTGCGGACCCCGCGGGCGCGCTCATCGACGATGCCGGCGTGCGATATCCGGCCGACCTCGCGGTCGCGGCCGACGGTCTGCACTCAAAGATCAGGACGGAGTTGGGGCTCCGCGAGACGATCCGCGAACTCACGACGAGGATCAATCGCTATCTGGTTCCGACGCAGGAATTCACCACGCCCGAAACCAAGGACGAGCATTGGTCCGGCGACCGGCGCGTCGGCTTTCTGCCGGCGGGCAAAGGACGATCCCTGATCTACACCACGATGGCATCGGGCGATGGGCCTGCATGCCGCCTTCCGCTCGATGTCGGAAATTGGACCGAGGCGTACCCGACATTGGAGCCCGTTTTCCGGTTGTTGCGGCAGCAGGACACGATCCAGTTCTCGTATCCCTTCGTGCGTTGCACCGGCTGGCATCGCGGCCGGGTCGCGCTGATCGGCGACGCGGCGCACGCGATGCCGCCGACGCTTGGGCAAGGCGCCGGGCTGACGCTGATGAACAGCTATGCGCTCGCCGAGCTTGTCTCCGGGTCCTCCGACGTCGCGACCGCGTTGCGCAGTTGGGAGACGGCCGTGCGCGAGATCACGGAAGCAACGCAGCGCTGGTCTCTTCGCTACGACCGGATCACGGGCAGCCTGCCGCGCGCGCTGAACGCGCTTCGTCCGCATGTGATCCGGACGATCGGACGGTTCAAGCCGCTGTATGACAGCATGCGCGTTGCGGATCTGGGTCTGCCGCTCATCGAACAACGGGTCCGGGAGGCAAGCGCGGCGCGCGCCGCATAGCGGCGCGTTCTACGGCGTGACGGCCCGCAGACCGTAAAGGCGCTCGATCACGAGAAGGACGATGAGCGCGAAGGCCAGTTGCACGGTGCTCACCGCGGCAATCGACGGATCGAACTGGTTCTCCAGATAACTCAGCATCACGACCGGCAGGGTGCTCGTGGTGGGGCTCCCGAAGAAGTACGACAGCGGCAGATTGTCGACCGACAGCAGTACGGCAAAGAGACATCCCGCGAAAATGCCCGGGCGGATGACCGGAAACGTCACATGACGGAAGACTTGCCAGCGGCTCGCACCGAGCACGAGCGCGGTCTCCTCCAGACTCGGCGGCATGCCCCGGTAGACGGCCGCCACGGTGCGGACGATGTAGGGGATGCTGACCAATGTGTGCGAGATGACGAGCGACAGGAGCGAAACTCCGAAACCCAAGGCCGACAGGTAGAACAGCAGTGCGAAGCCGAGCACGATCATCGGCATCGAGAGCGGTGAAAGCAGAAACGTCATCGTGACGCTTGCGACCGGCGCGGACGACCGGGCGAGCGCAAGCGCTGCCGGAACGCTAATCAGTGCGGCAAGCATGGTCGAGAGAACGGCGACCTGGATCGTGACGCTAAACGAGTCGAGAAACGGCTGGTATTCGT
>JAFAVZ010000619.1 GCA_019242175.1 Acidobacteriota bacterium | reverse complement strand
CTCCAGGATCCGAAACCCTGCCTCAGGGCCCGCTGCAATTCGAATAGGCATCGTGCTCTCCTACCTTTCGCGCCCCGCTCAGGTGCACGGGAACGCAGTCGGTATCCGTCGCAGTCCGAGGGTCGGATGCGGCTTCGTTTCATAGGTGACGTCCCACTTTCCTTTCTGCGCGTAATAGGAGAGAAAGTGGGCGAACGGCATCGGCGTTGGTTGCTGCACCAGGGCGTCTGGATCGTCGACATGAACTTCGAATCCGGTCCGCTGCATGATGCGGTAGCCACGCACGATCACGTAATGACCAGCGTCTCGTTTGCCATAACCTATGCGCGCGATCAAAGGAAATCCTGCGTCGATACATTGCTTCACAAACTCCTCTACGTGTTCCCTTCCATCGGTGTGAAACGCGCCGAGATGGTTCTCCAACGATGCCAACAGATCGTTGGTGTTATTGCAACAAGCAACGTCGTTGCTCGAGCGGGGTTCGCAGCAGTTTGCGCACTTGGTGAAACTTGCTTTCACGATTGCGCATTGCTCTTTGTTCGCCGTCTCGTACGAGCGAAAGATCGATGCGGTAACTGCCGCCCAACACCACTCGATCAAGTCGCGTTTCTCAAGCGCCATGGCCAGGATGCACTCGTGTATGGGCACCACCGCGGTTCCTAGCGGTCTCACCTCTCGAAAGTGAGAGAAAAGCTCGGAGATTTGCATGGGGATCGATCATCCATTACTGCTGTGAGGTCCGCATGCTCCCGAGGTTGAGCCTCCTCCACCTCCACAACCGCTGGTGACGCGACGGCCAAACGCCGGGAATGGCCCGTCGCCGATATTCGCCACCGCGTTGAGAAAGCGGAAGTGATCGCCGTCGAAATAGGCGTCGGCTTCCGTCCGGAGGACATATCTGGCGATGTCGGTTTTCATGGTGTTACCGATGAATAGGATCTGATCCGGGAACTGCCCATCCTTCTTGATAGGTTGGAATCGGATCTCGATAGGATCTGCAGTGCTGTCAAGAGAAGCGATCCGGAACACGATCTCGCCATCTTTCTGGTCGAAGGTATAAAGCCCCTCCTCGGCGAACTGGTTGGTGACCCTTCGGGTGGATTCGTCGATGAACGACCACTCCAGAGGACAAAGACGACCCCCTCCGATAAAACCTTTACCGAAGCGCATGAAAGCAGCCACAACGCTGCTGTCCGGTTTGCCACCTTTCTTCGGTACATAGTTGCGATTCCATCGATTCTTTGCTTCAGGCCAATAGACATCCTTCTTCGCGATTGTGTCGTAAGACTGCACCACTTCCGGGTTTCCGCGAGCCATGCCATCGAACGTCAGTTCTACACCCATCGGCAGACGGAACATGCGAAAGCCTTTGGCGTTTGGAATGTCTTCGAACTTATCGAAGGTCGAATTCAGTTCTGCCGTGTTGTACGCGATGAACGGTACGTGCTCATGCTCGTCGTGGCCGATGTGCGTGTCAGGGCACTCTTTTTCGACGGCAGGCTGGGCGACCTCATTCTCTTCCTCTTCTTCCGGATTGCGACCCTCCTGATACCCTGGGCCGGGGATGCCGGGATCCACGTCAATGTCCGTCCGCACCAAGATGATGGAAGGCTCGACCATGCTGTCGCCGTGGTTGTCCCGTACGTTCAGGAATGAACACAGTCCCGTGAAGATGATCTCTACCTTCATGGCATCCCCTTTCGAGTCTATCGTTGCGCGCGTTGGGAGCGCAGCGTCAGCTGACCGGCGAAATTCCATTCTTGCTCCAATAGCAAGACATAGCCAGCGCAGCTAATCTGCGCACTTACTGCGGATTTTCTTACTGGTTGTAGCGGAGCTGAGAGTAAGAATAGCACTCGAATGGAGATGAGGAAGGATTTCGTTCGTCCAACAGGATAAGAGGATCGCTAACCGAATTTCTCGACCTGAGTTGGGATACGGTGGCTCGGATGCTGACAATTCACTGGCGGTTGTTAACGGTTCTGAGTCGTCGATCTGCCAAGAAAGATCCTCCCAGCCGGAATGCGTCTATTGCGAACGCTTCAAGGCTCTCCCCACCCGCCGCGCCGCGATCATCGCCGACACCGCTCCCATCACCATGAGCGCCCAGGTGCCGAGCGTAGGCACGGCGGTCACCGGCGTTGAAGCCTGAACGCTCGCGCTACAAGCCTGCGCCGAATCGAAGCCTGCGGGGCCGGTTGCGGGGATCGTCGCGTTGCGTTGGCCGACGCCCTGCACAGGAACATCGCGACGTCTGGCCGGCGACGATCGTCACGCTCAGAGACAGCGGGGTTGTTCGACGAGAGCGTTATCGTCGTGTTCGTCGACTGCGCGATCGAGATCGTCACGGTCGCGTTGCTGCTCGTGCCGGCGGGGAAAGTGCCGGGGCAGGTGAGCGACAGCGTCGGCGTTACGGCCGGCTCGATGCTCGTCATCGCGCAAGTGCCGTTCGGGGCGCCGTTCGTGTTCGGATCGTCGTGCAGGTGATGGTGTAGCCGGTCGCGATCGCGACCGGGCCGCTGCACGTGAACGCAGCCGGCTTGCTCGTCACCTGCACGTTCGCCGGCATCACGTCGCCGTTGAGGCTCGTGAAGCGGATCGCGAGCTTCGTGTTCGTCGGTGCGGTGCAATCGATCGTCGGCCCCTGCGCCGTGTCATGAGGCGAGCCGCACGTGATGCCGGCCGGTACGGTGCTGGTCTGCATGTTCGTCACGAGATCGATCCTGAATACGACGCCACGCGCATGTTGAGCTGCACGTTCGTCGCGGCGTTCGGGCCTGCGTTCCCGTAGTTCACGGTGTACGCGTTGGTCGTGCCGCTGGCGATCGTCGCCGGGCCGGTGACGTTCGTGGCGAGATCCGCCGGCTTGGTCAGCGCCGCAGTCGCAGCGAAGAGGATGGCGAAAGTCAGGGCGAGGTGCGTGGCCATGGTTCTTCTCCTGAGCACGTAACGCAACGCATCGAAAAATCGGCTCAAACGTTTTCGCGTAAGATGCCCGCTCGCTCGACATGGTGCAGGGGAACCGGGTTACCGAGCTGCTGCTCGACTGGAGTCGCGGAGATCGCGACGCGCTCGACCGCCTTCTGCCGTTGGTCCAGGAGTCGTTGCACGACATCGCCCGCGGACACCTGCGTCGCGAGCGCCCCGATCACTCCCTCGAGACGAGCGCGTTGGTCAACGAGCTCTATCTCCGCCTCGTCGATCAGCGCCAGGTGACGTGGCGTGGCCGCGCGCATTTCGTCGGCGTCGCCGCGCAGATCATGCGCGACATCCTCATCGATCATGCGCGGCGCAAGCAGTCGGAGAAACGCGGCGGTGGCTGGACGCGCGTCACGCTCAGCCGCGCGGTCGCAGCAGCGGATGACGAAGATCGCATCGACAGGATCCTCCTCGACGAAGCGCTCACGCGGCGCGAAGCGATCTTGCCGCAGCCGGCGCGCGTCGTCGAGCCGCGCTACTTCGCCGGCGAAGAGACGGCCGAGACGATGCGGATTTCGGCGGCTACGGTGAAACCGGAGTGGGGGATGGCGAAGGCGTGGCTGCGCCGGGAAGTCACGGAGCAAGCATCGTGAGCGGCGAGGGAAAAACGGAGCCGTCGCCCGATCCGTACTGGGAGCGCATCCGCGAGCTCTTTCACGCCGCGAGCGAGCTGCCGCGCGGCGAACGCGACGCGTATCTGCGGGAGCATTGTCCCGACGACAAGCAGCGCGCCGAAGTCCTCTCCCTCCTCGCCTCGGCCGACAGTGCCGAAGCGTTCCTCGAGCCGGCGCCGCGCGCGCAACGCACGTTCGCCGCCGGCGAGCTCGTCGCCGGCCGTTACATCATCACCGGCCTCCTCGGCGCCGGCGGCATGGGCGAAGTCTACGAAGCGGAGGACCGCGAGCTGCGCGAGACGGTTGCGCTCAAGATCATCCGCCCCGAGATCGCCTCGAACGCGCGCATCCTCGAGCGCTTCCGGCGCGAGATCCAGCTCGCGCGCCGCGTGACGCATCCCAACGTCTGCCGCATCTACGACGTCTCGCATCACCTCGCGCGCAGCGAGGCGGGCGAGCTCGAGCGGCGCATCATCTTCGTCTCCATGGAGCTGCTGCACGGGCGCACGCTCGCGTCAGAGCTGCGCGAGCGCGGTCGCATGAGCGCGCATGAGGCGTGGCCGATCGTGCGGCAGATGGCCGCAGGCCTCGACGCCGCGCACGCCGCGTCGATCGTGCATCGCGACTTCAAGTCGGCGAACGTGATGCTCGTCTCCGGCAGCACCGGCCTGCGCGCGGTGATCACCGACTTCGGTCTCGCGCACGAAACCGATACGGAGGACACGCGGCTCACCGCCTCCGGAATGATGGTCGGCACGCCCGACTACATGGCGCCGGAGCAGATCGAGTCGGGCCCGATCTCGCCAGCAACCGACGTTTACGCGCTCGGCGTCGTGCTGTTCGAGATGGTCACGAGGCGGTTGCCATTCGCCGGCACCACGCCGCTCGCCGTCGCGTTGCAACGATTGCAGGAGCCGGCGACGTCGCCGCGCAAATGGGTGCCCGATCTCGACGCGCGTTGGGAAGCGGTGATTCTCCGCTGCCTCGAACGCGATCCATCGAAGCGATTCGACAGCGCCGGCGCTGTCGTCGCGGCGCTCGAAGCAAAGTCGCCGTTGCCGCACGTCCGTCGCCGCGGTGCACGCGTCGCCGGCGCGACGATCGTCGTCATCGCTGCCCTCGGCGGCGTCGCCTTGCCGTTTCTGCTGCGACGACACAACGCGCCGGCGGTGATCCAACCGAAGGCGCCCGTTGCGGCAACACCGGCGGTCGCGCGTCGCACCGTCGCGGTGCTCGGCTTCCGCAGCCTCTCCTCACGCCCCGAAGACGCGTGGCTCTCGAATGCCGTTCCGGAGCTGCTGACGACGGAGCTCTCCGCCGCCGAAACGCTGCGCCTGATCTCGGGCGACGACGTCGCGCGCATGAAAGATGATCTGCGTTTACGCGACGGCGACGCGATCGCGCGCAGCGGGCTCGAACAGATTCGCGATCGCGTCGCGGCAGACGTCGTGCTCACCGGCACGTGCGTCAAGGCGGCGAACGATCTCCGCGTCGACGTGCGACTGCAGGACACGAGGAGCGGCGATCTGCTCGCGACGCTCACCGAGTCGGGCAACGAAGGCGAGCTGTTCGCGTTGGTCTCGCGGCTTGGCAAGCAGTTGCGCGCGCAGCTCGGCGCCGTGCCCTTGAGCGCCGAGGCGACGGCGGGATTGCGTGCTTCGATGCCGAAGAATGCCGAAGCCGCGCGTGCCTACGTCGAAGGCCTCACCAAGCTCCGCCGCTTCGACGCCCTCGGCGCGCGCGAATCGCTTGAACGCGCAGTCGCCGCAGAGCCCTCGTACGCGATGGCCCACGCGGCACTCGCAGAGGCACTCTGGAACCTCGGGTTCGAAGATCGCGCGCGAGCGGCCGCCGATCGCGCGCTCGCGTTGTCCGCCGACCTCGGGCGCGAAGAGCGGCTCAGCATCGAGGCCCGCGCCAGCGTCTTCCGCCGCGAGTTCGACAAGGCGATCGAGACGTATCGATCGCTGCTGACTTTCTATCCCGACGAGCTTGCATATGGCGTGCGATTGGCGGTCACGCAAGTCGCGGCCGGCAAGGCGAAGGATGCGTTGGCGACGATCGAGAAGCTGCGCATGTTGCCGAAGCCGGTGCGCGACGATCCGGCGATCGATCTCGTCGCCGCCGACGCGTACCAGCTCACGCACGAGTCGGAGAAAGAGTTGTCCGTCGCCCAACGCGCCGAGGCGGTTGGGGCGGCGACGAACATGCGCGGCATCGTGGCGCGGGCGAAGGCGAATCAATCGTATGCGTATCGCGACACGGGCCGTGTCGATCTCGCCGTGTCGATGCTGCGCGAGGCGGCGCAGATCTACGAGGAGATGGGCGACCGCGCCGCCGCCGCGCGTTGTTACTCCAACCTCGGACTCGCTCTCTGGAATCAAGGCGATCTCGCGGAAGCCGAGCCGCTGCTGGAACGCGCGCTGGTGATGCATCGTCAGCTCGGCAGCCGTTCCTTCGAATCGCGCACGCTCAACAACCTCGGCATCATCCGCTTCAGCCGCGGCAACATCGACGGTGCGGAGAAAGTATGGCGCGAGGCGGTGGAGGTGCAACGCGAGTCGAACTTCCTCTCCGCCATGGCCCCGACGCTCAACAACCTCGGCGGCACGCGGCAACTGCGCGGCGATTTCGCGCAGGCCGCGAAGTATTACTCGGAGGCGATCAGCGTTTCGCAGCAGACGGACGATCGCTTCGGCGAGGTGATCGGCACGATCAACACCGCGGAGCTGCTGCGTCTGCGCGGCGACCTCGTGACGGCGGCGGCGGTTTACGACCGCGGTTTGAAAATGGCCCGCGAGTTGTCGGTCACGCAGAACGAGGCTTACGTGCTCGCGGCGATGGGCGAGCTCGCGGCATGGCGGGACGACTTCGCGCTCGCGCACGAACGGTATGCGGCTGCGCTGGCGCTCCGCGAGAAGATGAAGGATCGCGTGTCGGTCGCGCAGAGCCAGGGGATGCTCGCCAACCTCGCGCTCGAAGAAAACAAGCCCGCCGAGGCCGATCGGCTGCTGGGCGAGGCGATCGCGGTGTTTGCGAAGGAAGGCGCGGCGGAAGAGGAAGCCGCAGCGCAGGAGACGCTCGCACGTTCGGCGTTGCTGCAGTCGAAGATCGCCGATGCCGATCGCGCGATGACCCGCGCGAAGACGCTGACGAAATCGAGCCTGACGCTCGCACTGCTCGCTGCGATCGATGCGACCGACGCGCGTCTCTCGCTCGCGAAAGGTGACGCCGACGCCGCGGCGACGCAAGCGAAGCGGGCGGTCACGCTCGCGACGCAGAGCCACGTGCTCGCGACCGAGCTCGAGGCGCGGCTGGTGTCCGCGACGATCATGCAACGCGCCGGACACACGGTCGATGCACGCGCCGAACGCGCTCGCGTGGCGGAGATCGCGAAGCAGCATGGGTTGCTGCTCATCGCGCGCAAGGCTCGCTGAGCGTTCAGTGAAACGTCGCGGCGGCCGTTGCGGGCCCGCCGCAGGCATCGGGATCGCCGCCCGCGCAGGCTCTCTGCAGCAGCTTCGGGATGGATCCCGGCTCGTAGCTCCCGAGCCGTCCGGCCTCGAGGTGGTACGCGAGGACGCGGCAGGGAAAGCCGCCGACCTCGTCGCAGGCATGTTCCAGATACTTGCGTCCTTCAGCCAACGACGGCGGATGGGTGTTCTCGATCATCAGGCGGCCGACCATCCCGCAGGCGAACGGTTCCTTCGCGGCGCATGCCTTCTCGAACGTTCGCTGCGCACAGGCGAGGTCGCTTTCCGTGTGTTCCGTTGCCCAGATCGTGGCCGCGTAGTTCGTGCAGGCGTTCGCGTTGCCGAGAAGACACGCACGGCGATACATCCCCATGGCCTCATCTTCTTTCTTGGAATTCTTCTGGGCGAGGTAGGCGAGGCCGAGACAGGCTTCGGAGTTTCCCACGGTGCATTGCGCCTGGCAGAGCAGCCTGTTCGTGCAAGAGGGGACCGACGGAATCGAATGGAGCGTTCCGATGGAGCTCGCAATGCAGCCGGTCTCCGGCGCACGCTCTGATTTGCTGCAGTTCGAGAGCGCGAGGATCGCGACCGCGAGGATGGCGGCGAACGGTTTCCCTGGACGCATTCCGATTTCGGATCATCGCATGATTAGGCGGAGCGGCTTGCGCCGCCCCGCCCGTTCGCAGTGGGAGGATCACTGCACGTTGATGCCTGCGTCGGTGTAGCAGCCGGTGTCGGTGTAGTAGACGCGGACCCAGTAGGGCATCGGCGTCGTTGCCGGCACGACCTGGATGTTCGGGTAGGCGCCGTCGTAGAGCTGCGTCGTCGTGGTGCCGAGGGAGCCCTGGTACCACTTGTATTGCACGAGCGGCTGGTCTTCGGAGTAGACGTTCGCGTTCAGGCGCCAGCGGCCGGCGCTGAGCAGCGTTTTTGTCAGCGAGTTGAGCGTGGGATGCGGGTTGATGGTCACGGCGACCGCGGTGGTGGACGTCGTCGCGTTGCCGCTCGTCACGTCGCACCAGAACAGCACCGGCGTGGCCGTCACGGCGATCGACAGAGACGTCGTGCCGTTGCCGACTTCCACCGGCGTTCCGCTGCCTACCTTCCGGTACCAGCGATAGGTGAGGTTCGTGCCGTTCGCGGCCACGCTGAACGACACCGTGTCGCCGAGGGAGCAGATCGTCGCGTCGGTCGGCTGCGTGCCGATCGTCGGGTAGACGCTCTGTAGCGCCGCGACGCTGTCGACCGTGCCGCAGTTGCCGGTCACCCGGACCCAGTACGACTTCGTGGTCATCGGCCGGATCGTCAGCTCGTTCGAGTCGGAGCCGCGCGGCGTGCTCGTGTTGCCGGCGGCGCCTTCGTACCACTGATAGTGCAGGCCGTCGCCGGTCGCCGTCACGCTGATGGTGATGGTCATGCTCGACGTGATGCTGCGGTTGGCCGGCTGCGATGTGATCACCGGCGGCGCGCAGACGGTGATTACCGCCGTGTCGCTATCCGCATTCGTCGCGCCGCAGCCTGCGCTCGGGCAGAGGATGCGCACCCAATAGCTGGCCGAGGCGTTGAGCGTCGGCGTCGTGTAGGACGAGCTCGTGGCGCCCGCGATCGGGTTGGACGTCGTGCCGGTCGTACCGGCGTACCACTGATAGGTCATCGGTGACGTGCCGGTCGCGGTCACGCTCAGCGTGCGCTGCGTGCCGGTGTTGATCGTCGCGCTCTGCGGCTGCGCGGTGATCTTCGGCCGGCACACGCGCACGGTGAGCGTCGTGCTGTCGGCGTCGCACGTGGCGCGCTTGGTGCGCATCCAGTACAGCGTCGTCTCCAGCGGATTGACGACTTTCGTGCTGCCGGTGCCGATCAGGTTGGAGGTGTCGCCGGTCGAGCCGCGATACCACTCGTACGTTTCGCCCGCGACCGGATCGGTCACGGACAGCGTGACCGCATTGCCGCTGATGCCGCCGGAGCCGCTCGCCCCGATGGTGTGCGGCTGGCAGACCGTGAGCGTGACGATGTCCGAGTTGACCGAGGCGGAGCCGCTGTAGATGCGGCAGAAGTAGGAGACGTCGCTGGTGATCGGCGGCGTGACGAACGACGCCGCTGTGGCGCCGCTCATCGCCGTCTCGGTGCTGCCGTTCCAGCGATACCACTGATAGCTGAGCTGCGTGCCGGTGACCGTGACGGACAGCGTCCGGCTCGAGTTGACCGTCACCGATGCACCGACCGGTTGCGCGGTGATCGAAGGCGCCACGCTGACTTTGCCGGCGGCGCTGTCCACCACGCCGCACTGGCCGGTGACGCGCACCCAGTAGTCGGCGGTGACGTTCGTGTTGACGGTGATGTCCGCCGACGTCGAGCCGAGCGGAGTCGTGGTAGTGCCGCTCGGTCCCTTGTACCAGCGATACGTCAGGCCGCTGCCGGTCGCGTCGATGCTGAGGCTGAGGTTGTAGTTCGGGGTCACGATGTGGTTGCTCGGCTGCCGCGTGATCTGCGGCGGCTGGCACAACGTGACGACCGCCGCGTTGCTGTTGATGGTGCGGCTGCAGGCGCTGGTCAGACGCGCCCAATACGTCGTATCGCTCGACGGCGAGGCCACGTAGCTGGCAGACGTCGCGCCGGCGATCGGGTTGGACGTCACGCCCGGCTGGCCGATGTACCACTGGTAAGTCACCGGCACGTCGGCGGCCACGGTGAGCGTGACCGACGCGGACGGATTCGTCATCTTGTCGAGCGTCGTGGATGCAGCGGGCTGCGTGCTGATCACCGGGACGCAGACCTGGATCGTCAGCGTCGCCGAGTCGGCCACGCATCCGGTCGCGACCGCCGTGACGCGCACCCAGTAGCTGGTGGTGATGGCGGGGCTGATGCCGATCGCGCTCGCCGCGGACAGCGGCTGCGACGTGTTGCCGCTCGTGCCGACGTACCACTGGTACGTGTACTCGGTCTGCGGATCGAGGCCGGTGACGCCGACCGTCTGGTAGTAGCTGGGGCGGACTTCACGATTGACCGAGGTCCAGCCGAGGGTGGGGGTGGGGCAGAGGGAGAGCGTGACGACGTCGGTCGTCGTGTACGCATTGCCGCTCGTGACACGGCAGTAGTAAGTCGTCGTGCCCGTCGGCGCCGGCGGCGTGTAGCTCGCCGCCGTAGCGCCCGCGATCACCGACTCCGGCGAGGCGACGTACCACTGGTAGCCGAGCTGCGTGCCGCTCGCCTCGACGGTGAGCGTGCGCGTCGTGCCGGGCATGAGCACCGCGCCGACGGGCTGCGTGTTGATGGTGGGCGGGATGCTGATCTTCGCCGTGTTGCTGTCGACAGCCGCTCCGCAACGGCCGCTCACGCGCACCCAGTAGTCGGTGGTCGTGTACGGAGCGACGCCGAGGTCTTCGGTGGTCGATGCCAGCGGATTGGAGGTGTCGCCGCTCACGCCGCGATACCAGCGGTACGTGAGCTCCGTGCCGGTTGCGCTGACGTGCAGCGAGCGGCTGGCGCCGGCGGCGGAGATGGTGCCGGAGGGTTGCGTCGTGATGGCCGGCGCCTGGCAGAGCGTGATCGTCGCGGCTTCGCTGTCATCGTGATAGCCGCAGTTGCCGCTCACGCGGACCCAGTACGTCGTGGTCGCGTTGGGCGAGATCGTCAGCGAGCTGTTCGTGGCGCCGGAGACCGGCGTGGAGATGTCGCCCGGCTGGCCGACGTACCACTGATACGTCACCGGCGTGATGTCCGCCGCGACGCTGAGCGTCGCCGTGGCCGTGGGATTCGTGACCTTGTCGAGCGGCGCCGACTGCGGCTGCGTGGTGAGCTGCGGGACGCAGACCTGCACCGTCAGCGTGGGGGTGTCGGAGTAACAGACGCTTCCTTCCTCCCGACCGCGCGCCCAGTACTTCGTGGTGACGAGCGGCGAGATGCCGAACGTGTTCGAGCCGGAGTGGATGAGCGTCGAGTGCTCGACGTCGCCCGCTTCGCCTTCGTACACATCGACGAGCATCGGGTGGTTGTAGGTGAAGACCGTGACGCCCTGGTACACGTTGCGGCGCACCTTCGTGTTCACGGAGACGAACGCGATCGGCGTCACCTCGCAGACGGACACGGTGACGGAGGGACTCGGAGTCGCACAGGTACCGCTGCTGACCTGACACCAGAACATCGTCGTCTGGGTCAGATTGCCGGTGCTGATGGAGGCCGAGTTGCTGTCCGGAATCGGATGGCTGATGTCGCCCGTCTCGCCGATGTACCAGCGATAGCTGAGGCGATTGCCCACCGCCGTCACGGTGAGCGTCGTGCTCTTGTTCGGCATGACGGTGCTCGCGGCGGCCGTCGGCGCGTCCACCGTCGGGCAGACGTTGGCCGTGAACGTCGCGCTGTCCATCACCCGCGTGTCGGTACCGCCCGCGCCGCAATGGCTGGTCACGCGCACCCAGTAGTCGGTCGTGCTCTGCGGCGAGTCATACATCTTGTCGACATGGGAGCCGATCGGATGCGACTCGTCGCCGGTCACGCCGCGGTACCACTGGTACTCCAGGTCCGTTCCGCGGACGGGAATGCTGAAGACCACACGCTGGCCTTTGATGATGTTCCGCTCCAGGCTCAGCGGTCCGGTCAGCTCCGGCGGCGTGCAGACGCGCACGGTCAAAGTCGGACTGTCGATGAGGCTTCCGCCGCTGCCGAGGATGCGGACCCAGTACTGCGCGTCGGCGGTGAGGGATGTGTCGTAGGTCGGCAGCGTGGCGCCGCCGATCGGATGGCTCACGTCGGCGACTTCGCCCTCGTACCACTGATAGCCGACGGCGCCGGTGGTGGTCGCGTCGAGCGTCAGCGGCGCGCTCTTGTCCGCCCAACGCGTCGTCTGCCATACCGGCGGCGCCATGCCGCTGGCGGAGCTGACCCGTACGAGCGCCGGATAGCTGTCCGTGCTGGTCGTGCAATCGGTGTTGCGGATGCGCACCCAGTAGCGCGCGCTCGCCTGTACGTTGTTGATGGTGAGCGTCGCGCCGGTGCCGACGCTCGTCGCCTGGCCGACCTTGTACCAAGTGTAGGTGTACGTGGCGCCGGTCAGCGTCGGCGCGCTCAGCGTCGCCGTCCCATTCCAGGCCACTTCGGTCGAAGCGATGTGTTGGTCGAACACGACCGGCGCGCAGGAGCCCTGGCCGACGTACAGCGTCGGGCTATCCACATACGCGCCGCATTCGCGGGTCGCGCGGACCCAGTACGGACGCAGCACGCCGCTGTTGACCGTCAGCTCGTTCGGCTTGCCCGAATCGGCGGCCTTGGTCTCGCGCGTGTCGCCGGAGAGCCCCTCGTACCACTGATACGTGACGTCGTGATCGTCGGAGATCGCGCGGTAAGTCACCTGCGGCGCGGCCGCGCCGTTGCAGAGATTGTTCACGCTCTGCTCGACGCGCAGCGCCGACGCTTCGCACGTGCCGTAGCGCGTGACGGTCATCGGCTCGCTGACGCTGTCTTCGCTGTAGCCGGTGAGGAGCGGGCCGTGCTGGCCGTGGATCTTCACCCAGAAGACGTCGATGGAATCAGTGCTCAGGCTGCGGCTCGAGGCGTTGCCGGAGATGTGCTCGCCTTCCGGCGTGCCGTTCGCCTTGTACCACTCGTAGGTGTAGACGTGCGTCGCGTCGGGGGCCGGCTCCATGAACACCATGAGCTCGGCGCGCTCCGTTCCGAACAGATTGTCGCCGCCGGTCTGGTTCGTGATGCGCTGCGGAACCTGCGCAAACGTCAGCTTCGCCGTGCGGCTCTGGATCCGATAGCTGCCCTGGCGGATCTCCAGGAAGACGAGCTTCTGGACCGCGACGGGCCGGACGTCCGACGGGACCTGGTAGCTCCACGTGTAGGTGCCGCCGGTGGCGCCGTCGATCGAAGACGTCACGCCGTCGGAGACTTCGTACCACTGATACGTGAACGGTCCGGTGCCGCCCGCTTTCGCGGAGACGGTGATGCTGCCATTGCCGCTGAGCGCGGGCATGACCGCATTGCGATCCGCCGGCTGGGTGAAGACGAAAGGCATGCAGCCGGCGTCGATGGTCATGGAGTCGGCGTCGGTCGTCGTGGTGACCGAGCCGCAGATGCGCGTCATGCGCACCCAGTAACGCTTCGTTTCATTGCTGACGATCTGCGTGCGGTCGGTGCCGAGCGGATGCGTCGTGTCGCCCGTCGTTCCCTCGTACCACCGATAGCTGACACCGTCCTCGGGATCGACGGAGAGGTTGAAGCCGAGCCCTTCGCCGCGCGACTCGGAGCGGATGGTCCGCGCCTGCGGCTTCATGCACGGCGTCATCGTCTTGTACGTGCTGGCGACCGGCGTGGGGTTGCAGCCGGAAACCTGCACTTCGACGAAGTACTGCGTCGGCTCGGAGATCCCGGCCGTGATGCTGTAAGTGTTCGTCGGGCTCGTCGTCGTGCCGAGCAGCGTCTTCTCGCTGTACGTGCCGCGATACCAGTTGTACGTCGCGTTGTCGAACTGCGGCGCCTGAAGCTGGAAAGCCGCCGCTTCAGCCACTTCGGCCGGCGAGGCCGTGATGGCGAACGAGCCTTGTGGCCCGCAGGAGAAGACGATGTTCACGGCCCGGTCGGCCGAGCTCGTGCCCTGGCAGTTCGTCACATGGACCCAGAAGCTGCGCGAGCTGGAGACGGTGGAGATGATCGGGCTTGCGGACGTCGACACAGGAGTGCTCGTGTTGCCGAGCGCGCCCTCGTACCACTGATAGGTGAACGGTCCAGTGCCCGCCGTCGTCGTCACCTGCAGCGTGACGTCGTGCGGCGACTGCACGTTGATGTCGGACATCGGCGCCAACGCGACCGGAACGCAAACGCCCGGAATGGTCAGCGTGATCACGCGCGAGTCGGCGAAGCATGCGCCGCTGTGGACGCGCACCCAATATTTCGTAGTCGCGCTCTGCTGGACGTCGACGCTCGCCAAGGTGCTGAAGGCCGAGCCTTCCGCGTTGCGGAACCACTCGAACGTCGCGCCCGAGGGCGCGTTCTGCACGGCTAGCGTCACGACTTCGCCATCGCCGACATTGCGATCGTTCGGGATGGTGAATTCGATCTTGGGACAGTAGTCTTCGACGGTGATCGAAGCGGGCCGCACCATGCCGTCGGCCGCGACGGTCTGTTTGTCCTTCGGCCCGTCGGACCCATCCACATTCTTGTGGGTCATCGAGAGCAACAGGCCGTTCGCGTGGTACTGGAAGTCGTTCGCGAGCGTCATCGCCGGCCCGAAGGAACCGCCGGTCTCGAGCTGATGCGAAACGCTCTGCAAGAGGCCACGATCGAAGCCCTGCGTGACTTTGCGCTCCGGACAGACGCTGCACGACGGATACGTGATCTCGTTCAGATCCCCACGTTCGTCATAGGCGTACTTGTCGGTGAAGCTCTCGCCCGTGCTGACCGTGGTCGTTTTCTCTTCGAGCCGCCCTCCGCGCCCGGTGTATTTGAAGGATTCCGTCACCGTGACGTCGCCGCCCGGCAGTTCCGGATGGCGATTGTGACGCGTGGCCGTGGCGATCTTGCCGAGGCCGAGACCGTCGGCGTTGTCGTAGGTGAATTCCTTGAGCACGCCGACGCCGTTGTGCGTGACGCTCTGCACGCGTTCGGCGGCGTCATAGGTGCTGGTGAGAACGATGGCGTCGTTGGCCTTCTTCACCTCGAACGCATGGCCGCGCGCATCGTACTTGTAATGCGTGATGCCACTTTCCGGCTGCTCGTCCTGCATCAACAGACCGGCGCCGTCATGAGTGAACGTACGAGTCTGCACGCCGCTCGAGACCAGCTTCAGGCGGTCGCCATGGTCATACGCATAGTCGGTGATCACCTGGGCGCTGCCGCCGAGGTTTTCGGTCGTGTTCTCGCGAACCTTCACGAGCCGGCCGAGCGCGTCATACTCTTCCGCATTCCAAACCAGCGTCTCCGGCCCCTCCTCGGTCGCAATCATCGAAGAGCGATTGACGGTGCGTACGCCGCCGTAGCGCGTTTCGCTGACGCTGCCGTCCGGAAGAATCGTCATTCTGACTCGGCCCAGCGCGTCATAGGCCAGCTTCGTGACCGGCGTGGTGGGAGACAGAGTCTGATGTTCGGCGGAGGAGTCCTCGACGGCGACCGTCGTCTCTTCCTTCCGGCCCAGGTTGTCGTAGTGCAGCTCGGAGACCGACCACTTCTCCGCGACCCCCGGCATTCTCCTGCGCGATTGGATCAATCGCCCAAACGTGTCGTAGTAATAGCGCTCCTCCGTCAGCGGCGTCCCGCTGCCGGAGTTGCCGCTCGGCCATTGCGTCGCGATGACGCGGCCGCCCGGCGTGTTGACCGGGTCCGTGAGATAGACGTAGCGCGTCCATGCCTCTCCGGTGGGCTTCACGGCGAGGAGCTGACCGAGGGCGTTGTATTGATAGTCGGTCTTGACGCCCGGCTGCACCAAACGATCGAGACCGGAAGCGGCGTAGCTGGCGCTGGGAAGACCGGTCGAGGTGTCGATGTCGAGATCGAAGATCGTGAAGTCTTTCCCCTCATACCAGCTCTTGCTCTGCACGCCGGAGGAGTATTCGTGATTGATGCGATAGCGATAGCCGCTGCTCGCCTGGCAGACGTTCGAGGGAATTCCATAACCGGATTCGTCGCCGCCGAAATACAGCTCCTGATCGACGTTGCCGTCACTGTTCTCGTCTCTGAAGATCGTCAACAGATCGGCGCCGGCGCCGCCACGCAGAACGCGCGTCGCTTGCAGGCGTCCGGTGCTCGCATCGAAGCAATGCGTCGTGGTAGCCGACGTCGTTTCGATCGGATCGCCGCTGATGTTTTTCTTCACCTGCGTCGTGACCACCGAGGTGTACATCCCGGTGAGCCACGGATCGGCAGGGTTGATGTTCGTGAACGAGTTGGGGAAGGTGCCGCGCGTCGGATTGTAATTCGTTACGACGCTCTTCTCGACGCCTCCGAAGCCGAACGATCCTTTAACCGTCGTCTTGCGATAATGGCCTAGACCGTCGAAGTCTTCATTGACGGTATCGATCCACTGGCCGTCGGCGTGAAGGACGCGATTCTCGAGGACGCGCGGCAGCGTGATGGGCACGGTTTTCCACGTCGCCGTGTCGTGTTTGACGTACGTGGAGCGCATGAGGGAGCCGATCGCCGGCGGACCGGTGATCAGCGTGGTCGGATTCGCATTCCACGCGGGAGCGGCATATCCGGCGACGGGAGCATGCTCCTCTCGCGAGAGGAACTTACCGGTCTCGTCAGACTGATGACGGGTGAACGGTTTGCCGTAGTCGTAGCCCTTGAAGTCCTGGTAGTCTTCAGGCGCGACGGAGAAGTAGCTGATGGTCACGTTGCCGCGCGGATCCACCAGATACTGCTTCAACTCTCGCGGCATTTCGTTGCCGTCGTCCGGCAGATAGTTGCCGTCGGTGAATCCCGTGTAGATCCAGGTGGCGAAAGGATTCTCCGAGGCGCGCTCGCGCAGATGGCGGCGGAACACGCCCCAGGAGTATGCGAAGTACGGCGTGGCAGCGTCGGCCGACGCGGTCGGTTTGCCGTATTGCAGATAGTCCCAGGAGACGACGGCGCCAGTGGGCAGCGTCACGCTCTGCGGCAAGCCCTGCTCATCGGAATTGTCGCCCGACTCGTAATACGTCAATGCATAACGGCTGACGCCTTCGCCGGAGCCGGTAGGCATCACGACCGAGTCGAGCATCTGCACCTTGGCGTTCGTTCGAAAAGCCGCGCAGTCCTCGTGAAAGAACGGTCGGCCGAGGTTCGCCTGGTGATAGTTGAATTGATAGACGGCGCGTTGGGAGTTGAACGCCGCGAGGTCGACGGAGCTGACGATCGCTTTCCAGCCGCCGTCCCAGAACATCTTCTCGAAATTCAGCGTGTGCTGGCGGCCGGTGCTATCCGCGATGACCCAGTCGAACGAGCCGTCGCTATTGGACGGATAAGTGATCGTCACCCAGCCGCTCGATCCGAGCTTCCCGAAGCGCTCCGGCAGCCACGGGCCACGGCCATTGGGGTGCGGCCGGAAAACCTGATAGGTGCCATCCGGGAAATCGATCCGGCGATGCTCGTGATCGTGCCCGCCGGAAGGTTGCGAGTACGGATAAGACGCAAGCGGCTCGAGCCGGAGGTAGCTTTCATCGCCGGTGTAGAGCACGGTGGCGTCGCTTCCCGCCACTTCGCCAGGCGTGTCGTGCAGGTGCTCGCCGAAAACGTGTTCGGCGCCATCGGGACTCTCATACAACCAGCCGCCATGACCGCCGCGGCTCGGCTCTCCTGCTTGATAAAGACGGCCGAGGGTGAGCGTCCAACCCATTCCGGCGTTGCCGCGGCGATCGGGAAGTGCGACGGTCTGTCCATCCGTCTCGTCGCACCCGCCCACGGTGTGTCCGCCGGTCCGCTTGTTGTTGTCGGCCCAGATGTCCGTCATGGTTCCACGGGCCGAATGCACGACCTGCGAATCCCAGAGGTTCGCATTCGAATAAAGCGCGAAGCGATACGAGAATCCCTCGGCCACCGGATACTCCTGGCCGATCGGGAGGGTCATGGTCAGGTTGCCGTTGAAGACGTTGACCGAGTCGATGTCATGAACGGAGTAGACGCCGTCTGCGGTGAAGCCCTTGAGACGATTGGGATGCTGGTCGGCCGAGGCGGCGAGCGCCAGGCCGAGCGTCATGCCCAGCGCAATGACGAGAAGGAGCAGCGAACGCAGCGTTCTCACCGGCCCACCTCCAGCTTCGTACCGCGCCACTCGTACAGGTCGAAGAGGATGATCTTGTCGCCGCTCTGGAAACTGGTGGGGATGTGCTCGTTCGCGACCGGCGAGAGGGACGTGCGGGGCACGACGATGGTGCCGTTCTGCAGGCCATCCAGATCGCGCTGACCGCCGTCCGCTCCATAGAAGAAGGAGCGTTCGCCGTCGGCGCGGATGTAGGTGATGTCGACCGCCGCCGCCTGCACTTCGATGTTGTCGCCCACGACGGCGACTACGATCTCCTTCGGATCGGTATCGCTGTTCGCGCCGGCGCGCAGCTTTCCTTGCGCCGCTTCGTTGCCGCCGAACGGCGCGACCATCCAGCGAAGGACGTCCGCTTTCGCCGGAATCTGTTCCTGAACGGCGAGCTCGCCGTCGCCGCCGACCTGCCCGACGCCGCTGACGACGTAGACCTTGGCGATCGTTCCGACCGGCTCCCGCACCAACGCGGCCCACGCGACACGCTCACCGCTCGCCAGCCCTCGGATTCTGAATCGACCGTCCTGGCTTTCCACCGCCGGCCCGGCCCCGACGGTCGTCACGAAGACGACCGACAGCAGCGCAAGAAGACACCTCTGGAGACTCATCATCGACCTCACGTTCTGTTGGGTTCGATCGAATCCGCCTGCTCGTGGCCCGAACGCGCGGTACTCCGTCGCGTTCAGGCCACTCTCTCGATTAGGGGATCCGACCGTTTCTGTGAGTGATGACGGGGAGGACGGGGGGATATTGGCTATGGGAAATGCGAGAGCGATGATTTTCGGCGCACCAGAAAAAGGAGACGAGCGTTCAGTGGGAAGTTTACGGACAGTACGTCGTCTTCAATGACGAATCGCAAAGGGTGTGGGAACGCCCGCCATGCGAAGGTAACCGTTCTTCACGGTCGAATTCGCATAGCCGAAGAAACGCTGACTTCGTCCGAGTGCGGAGGCCGCATTGACACCTACCTTCGCCGAGACGGCTGGACTCAGAGGAATTTTGAGCGAGATCTCGGAAGCCGAGATCGTGATGCCAAAGCCTTCGACTGTGAGCGACAGAGCGGCCTGGTGCTGGGTGCCTTTCGTCGTCGCTTTCGTCTTGGAGACAGGAGTGTCGAGTTTCCCGTCCGGCATCGCCGGTAGGACTCCGTCGTTCCACGAGATGAGCTGCACCTCGGGCGCGGCCTCGATCACCGACTGTTTGCCCACGGCGAGGGTTGGTCCGGCCGATCCCCTCACTTCCAGGTTTGCGGCGTCGATCGTGATGCGGTGCTCGTACTTCGCGACGACCGCACCGGACAGGTTGACTTCTTCCTTGTGTCCGATTTCCAGTTCGGCGATAACAGGCGCCGGGCAGTTGCGATCGCCCCCTTCGCACGCCGCGCGCGTAGCCTCGGAGACCGCATCGCGCCCCGTGGGATCGACGGAGAGAACGGGATTGCCCCGTGTGTAGGAGTAGAGATTCCAGCTCTGCGGATTTTCAGAATCCCAGTCGCGACCGGGGTCGACGGACAAGAAGCGTCCCATGCGCGAGCCGTAATAGCGCGCATGCATGTAGTCGATCTCTCGATTGTCTCGCTCATGTCCGGTGAACTTCTTCTGATCGTCATCCGCTCCCGGGGTGGTGCTTTCCTCCCCATAAGCGTAATAGTGGTGCTCTTCCAGGAGCGCGCCTCCGGCTCCTGTGATCAACCGCGGGCTCCCGATGTGATCGACGTGGAAGTGCCGTTCTTTCTCCGGAGAGGAAACGAGCGCGGACAGTTGGTCGTCGCCTCGATACACGTAGTCCTCTGTCCATTGCCAGGAACCGGCGGCATCGCGATTCACCCGCCGCAAGATCCTGGCGCCGGCGTCGCGGAGCGTGAATTGCTCGGTTCCGCTGGCAGGATCGATCGAGGCAATCCTTTCGTCGCTGGCCGAGTAGATGTGAATGCGGCGATCGCCAAGAACCGTGGATTCCCGAACGCTGTCGAGAGCGTCGTAGCTGAAGTTCGCCGTCCCGTTCAGCGCGGTCATGCGTCCAGCCGGATCGTAGGTCCCATACACCGCGGTGCTCGGCGGGTTGTCCGCGGGCGGTTGGCTGTCGATGCGATTGTTGTTCGCGTTCACGCCGAGTCGACGCATCGAAGGCACGCCGCCCGTGAGTGGCGAAGTCGTCGTGATCGTGAGGATGTTGCCGAAGCGATCGTAGGTGTAGGTCTGCGAGTGCGCTGATCCGGCAGTTCCGCTCACCACCCTTCCGAAACGGTCGTACAGATAAGTGTCCGACCCGACGGAGACGATGTTTCCTGAGCGGTCGTACGAATAGGATACCTGCCCCTGAAGCGCCGGGCTCATGAGAACGACAAGGATGACTGCACTGAAGACGAACAGGGCACACGTGGTTTGAATGATCCGGGACATAACGCTCTCCTCTGCTAATTGCACCTTTGCTGGGAGGACGTTCGCTGACCCCCAATATGAGTGAGCCGTCGCGTACCAATGAAATCTTGACATTCTTCTAGTGCTTCGCTCGCTCGCGACGCTTCGTGAGCGGTGTCTCAGTCGCTCGTCGCTGCCGAGGATCTCGAACGTTTCTTCAATATGGCGCGAAGCACTGTGATGGTGAGCATATTCAGAATGAACGGTAGCAACGTCATTCGGACGGCGTCGCTCATAGGAACGACTTTAGGCCATGCAATCAGGATCCACGGCAGGGAGGAGAGCCAGATCACGAGATCCCAGTCGCCGTGTCCTCCGCCAAATCCCCCCTGGAGGATGAAACCAGTGGCAGAAGTGACTCCTATAAGAACGGTGGCAATATATAGGAAGAAGATACCGCGCTGGCGCATGATCTTATCGCTGTGCCGCCGCGATGACACGAATCAAGCCTTGCATCGCCGCATCTTTTTCATCTTCTTTTGCGGAATTGAACGCAATGACGGCATTCTTGATTTTATCCCATGCGACGCGATCTTTGCGGGAAATCCCAAGCTTGTCGGCAGCTTGATTCAGACGGCTGTACGTGTCAAACGCCATCTTCAAGGCCTTGGCCGTATCTTTATATGTCTTATCCGGCCCATGGCCGGCAAAAAGATGGCCCCGTGCCGGTTCATATCCGGCGTGGGAATAGGAGTCCTGCTGAGCATGGAAAAACTGTCCCAATGCAGCCAGGGACCCTGTCTTTTCGAACGCTCCCCACATCTCCGTGCGCCTGGCCGGGGTAGTGAAATGGTACAGGGTCCGCGCCTCCTCGTTGTGAAAGGGCTGCGTATCCGGGTTCTCATCGACACCTTGATCGGCGTTTGCGATCGCACCAGCTTGCGAAGCGCTGAACCCAGCGGCTCGAGATAGCGCGTATGTCAGACGTTGGTGGACATCCTCCTCGTACTTTCCCGTTAAGTCGATTTTGTTGACAGGGTTGTTTCGCACATATGCAAAACGATTCCACATCTGAGGAGCCGCGAGTGCTGCCTTGAGATCCAATACCGGATCCACCGACAAAAACCGCCCCATCTTCGGCCCGTAATACCGGGCGTGCATGTAATCGAGTGAAGGGTTGTCGCGTTCGTGGCCGGTGAACTTCTTCGCGTCATCGGTGGAAGCAGAGACGGTCGCTTCCTCGCCGAACGCGTAGTAGCGATGCTCCTCGATCGTCGCGCCGCCGGCGCCGGTGATCAGGCGGGAGCTGCCGAGGTGGTCGAGATGGAAGTGGCGGGCGTCGTTGGGGACGAGGGCGGCGAGTTGGTTGGGTCCGCGGTAGACGTAGTCCTCGTCCCAGAGCCACGTACCCTCGGAACGGCGGGTCATGCGGCGAAGCACGCGGGCCCCCCCGTCGCGGACGGTCCAGTGGCGGTCGCCGGTCGAGGCGTCGATCGACGCGATGCGTTCGTCGTCGGCGGTGTACAGGTGGATGCGGCGCTGGCCGTCCACGATCGACTGGCTGACGGAGTCGGTGCCGTCGTAGAGGAAGGAGCCGACGCCGAAAAGTTGGGTCATCCGGCCGGCGTCGTCGTACTCGCCGTAGACCGCCGAGCCGCCGCCGGTCGGCGTTTCGGAGAGGCGGTTGCTGGAGGCGTTGACGCCGAGGCGGCGGACGGCGTCGATGCCGTTCGCGGTCGTCGTGATCGTCTGGATGTTTCCGTAGCGGTCGTACGTGTAGGCCTGCGCATGGCCGGTGCCGGCTGTCCCGCTCTGCACCCGGCCGAAGCGGTCGTAGAGGTACGAATCCGTTCCGACCGTGACGATGTTGCCGGATGGATCGTACGTGTATTGGCCTTGCGCGCGGGCTTCCCGGCCCGGCGCTCCCACCACGGCGAGAAGAAGAAGGCAAGGAACGGCGCGGCGAATGGCTCGTAGCAACATGGACACTCCTCTGGGACGAAAGTCGTTCTACCGGCCAAAGGACGTGCGGGCCGAGGCGGTATTACCATCGGCCGGAGTTTCCACTAGCATCGCCAAAGTGTTGAGCATCGGCGAGAGCGACAACGCCTCGGAGCAGCTCGAGGATCGCAACGATCCGCGGCTGCGCGCGCTCATCGCCGCCGATCCCCTCGCCGCCGAGCGTGAGACCGAACGGCTCGTCATCGAGGTCGCCCGCCCGATCGTCGCGCGCGTATTTGCCCGCTACCGGCGCACGCCCGGCGTCCTTCGTCCCGAGGATGCCGAGGATTTGCGGTCGATCGTCGAGCTGCGTCTTCTGGAGCGGCTGCGCGCCGTTCCGCACTCGGAAGACGGGGCCATCCGTAGCTTGGCGAGCTTCGTCGCGGCGCTGACGTACAACGCCGTGAACGACTACCTGCGTCGCCGTTTTCCGGAACGCGCGCGGCTGAAGAATCGTCTGCGCCACGCGCTGATGAACGACGCGCGCGTGGCGATCTGGAACGCGGAGCAGGGACCGGCGTGCGGAATGGCCGAGTGGAGCGGCCGGGAAGACCTGGTGGAAGACGCGGATGCCGTCCGGCCCGAGCTCTCGCGTCGGCTGCACGATCGCGACAAACCGGCTGAGGCGATGGGGGAGATTTTCCGGCAGGTGGGGCGGCCGCTGCTCTTCGACACGCTGGTGGAAGTGGTCGCGCGGCTGTGGAACGTTGCCGACAGCGATGCGCCGGCCGTGGTCGCCGAGGAGTTGGTCAGCGCGGGGCCCTCGGCGGCGACCGTCGTCGAGAACCGCGACTTCGCCCGAGCGCTGTGGCGCGAGATCCGCGAGCTGCGGCCGATGCAGCGTCAGGCGCTGCTGCTCAATCTACGGCATGGAGGGGAGGGCAACGTCGTCGCGTTGCTGATCCTCTCCGGCATCGCCCAGTTGGAAGAGATCGCGGCGGCGCTGGAGATGACGCCGGACGAGTTGCGCGCGCTCTGGAGCTCGCTCCCGTTGGAGGACCTGGCCATCGCCGAACGGATGGGCATCACGCGCCAGCAGGTCATCAACCTGCGCAAGGCGGCGCGCGAACGGCTGGCGAGGAGGCTGGGAAGATGAATTGCCATACGGCCGTAATATCCACCCCGCGGAGACGTCATCAGCGATGAGATCGGCGCACGTGACCGAAGAAACTCTGGCGCGCCTCGCCCACGGGCAGCTCACCTCGGAAGACGCGTCCGACGTGATCGGCCATCTGCGGTCGTGCGTTCCCTGCGCGAGCCTGGGACGCCGCACCGCCGACCCGGAGCTCGCGCATTTGCGGGCGTCGCTTGGGACGGTGGGGAAGGTCGTCGAAGAGCGGCATCTCGATCCCGAGACGGAGCTGGTTCCGTACGTCGACGGGACGCTGGGACCGGTCGAGCGAGAGATCGTCGAGACGCATCTCGACGATTGCGCGATGTGCACGGCCGAGGTTGCGGACCTGCACGCCGCTGTGCGTCCGGCACCGCGGCGTCGGTGGCTTGGCGTCGTCGCCGCGGTGCTCTTCCTCGGCGTCCTCGTCGCGGTGATCCTGGCGCTGCGTCCTTCGACGCTCGCTCCCACTCCGCCGCCTGTAGTTCGGCGGCAGCCCGAGACCACGACGACGGCGACGGCGCCGACGCCAACGGCGACGCGTTACGCGGATCCGGAATGGGAGCACTTCGTGGCGGATGCGATCAGCAACGGCGATCTTCCGCGGTCGAAACGTCTGGAGGATTTGCAGGAAGGGGCGGACATCCTGCGCGGCACGTCTGCCACGCCGGACGCGATCGCGCCCGCGGGCATCGTCGTGGAGGAAGCGCGCCCGACGTTCACCTGGCCGCAGCGTCTGAACGGCAACTACGACGTCTTCATCTTCGACGGCGATCGCCAGGTCGCGCAGAGCGGTTCTCTTTCCAAGACGAGCTGGACGCCGACCACCGATTTGCCGCGCGGTCGAATGCTGACCTGGCAGGTCGAGATCTCTCGTGACGACGCGCTGGAGACGATCCCCGCGCCACCCGCGCCGCCCGCTCGGTTCCTGATCGTGAGCGAGAGTGAGGAGCGCGAGTTGCGTCGAGCTCGCGAAGCGAAAGACTCGGATGAGCTCCTGCTGGCCGTGCTCTACGCGCGGGCCGGGTTGCGTCGCCAGTCTGAGGAGGCGCTGCGGAAGGCGGCGGCGCATGGAGACGCTGCGGCGGCGAAATTGCTCGCTCGACGACAACCATGAAGTCGTGGCGAACCGCACTTGCCGTGCTTTTTCTGGCGGCGTCTCTCCAGGCCGACGAGATCTCGCCGGAGAGTTTCGTACGCGAGGTGTTGCTGCGCTATGCGGGCGGCGACGTCGACGGCGTGCGGGCGGCGTGGGAAAGCGGCGAGGCCGAGGAGGCTTTTCTGCGGCCGCGCCGGCGGGGGATGCTCAACCGCTGCCGGCGTCTGGAGCATCTCGACGTCGCCATCGTTTCGCTTGATGCAGAGTCGGCCGTCGTCGAGACGCGGGAGCTGTTCACGACGTGGGGTGGGGAAGCGAAGCCGCGGCAGGAGAGCTCCGGCTCCAGGCTGACGCTGCGACGCAAAGCAGACGAGTGGCGGATCGTCGGATGGGAGTCGCGGGAAGAGCTTCTCGTGCAGCAACTCGTCGACGCGCCCGATGCCGCGGAACGCGCGCGGTTGCTCGTCGCGAGCGGCGAAGATCACCACACGACGGCTTTCGTCAACGCGCTCACGCTGCGCGCGATCACGCTGCTCAACCAGTCGCGCGATGCGCTCGCGATCGAGCTGATCGACCTCGCGGATCGCGAGGCCGCGCTGCTGGGTGATTCCGCGAGCCATTCGCTCGTGCTCAGCAGCCGGAGCGTTCTCGAGCGCTACGTCGGGCGGCACGTGGCGGAATCGATCCGGCTGGGGCAGGATGCGGTGGCGTTGGCCGAAGAGGTGGGCGATGCCGACGTCTCGGGCCGCGCGCTCCTGCGCCTCGCCCGCGCTTACGAGGATCAGAACGGCGCTGCCGATCCCGCGCTGCTCGAACGCATCGTGACGCATGCCGATGAGCTGCAGGATCTGTCGATCGCCGGCCTGGCCGCGTCGCAACTCGCGCGCTTCGTCGAAGCGCGGGGAGAGCCGCGCCTCGCGTTGCACTACATCCAGATGGTCTCCGCGTGGGCGGAAGAGACCGGCGATCTGAGCGCGCGCATCTCCGCCGCGCTCAATCTCGCCGGCGCGTTCCAGCGCCACGGAGACTACGACCTCAGTCTTCGCTACTCGCGCCGCGCCGCGGATCTCGCGCTCGACGCCGGATACGTCAACGCCGCCTCGCAAGCCATCAATGGGATCGCCTGGGCGCTTCATCGTCAGGGCCATTTCGAGGAGGCGCTGGCGATCTACGAGCAGTTGTTGCCGCGCCTCGAGGCATCGCCCGAGCTTCGCTCTCCCATGGGGGAGATGCTGCGTGGACGGGCGATGCTTTTTCTGGAGCGCATGCGCCTGGCCGAGGCGGAGCGCGATTTTCTCCAGGCGAGCTCGATCGACTCGATGGTCGATCCGTTGGGCCGGCTCAGCGGAGAGTTGTTCATGACCCGGCTGCGCCTCGCGCGCCACGACTACGCCGGCGCGTTGGCCGTCTCCGAGCGGGCGCGTTCCCTCAGTCGCGGCGCCACGATCAGCATGGCAGACGAAGCGCTCTTTCTCGAAGCCCTCGCCCGCCGTTGCCTCGGCCAGGTCGAGGAGCCGATGCGCGTGCTCGATGGCCTGGTGCGGGAGTCGGAGGCGGCCGAGGCGGAGGTGTTCGATACGCAACGGCTGCTCTTCATCGCCGGGCGCACTGCGTTCGCCAGTACGTTGCTGGAGATGCGCGTCGAACAGGGGCAGATCGGCGAGGCGCTGAAGGTGGCCGAGACGCTGAAGTCTTTCTCACTGCGGGATGCGGTGGTGGCGGGGAAGATCCCGGAGCCGAAGATGCCGCCGGGAGAGAAGGAGCGGCAGGACGCGCTCGATGCGCGCGTGCGCGACCTGACCCAGGCCATCCTGCTGACCGAGAGCAATGATGCCGAACGCCGCGCGGTGCTGACGCGGGAGCTGACCGAGGCTCGCAGCGACGTGCGCGAGTTCCGGCAGTTTCTCTACGGATCGTCGCCGGCGATGAGCGCGCAGCATCCGCCGGAGTTAGCGATCGATCGACTGCCGGAGGCGTTGGCCGAAACGACGCTGCTCAGCTACGTTCTCACCGACGAAAACGCGTATGCGTTCGTCGTCGGGCCGGGACGTCCGCGGCCGATCGCCGTGAAGATCCTGCCCATCCGGCGCGCGGAGCTGACGCGGAAAGTGGAACGCTTCGTCGACGCCGTCGAGCAACGCAATCTGCGCGCGGACGCGTTGGCCGCGGAGCTGTACGACGTCCTCATCGCGCCGGTCGCGCCGCTGCTGCGCGAGACTCGCAGCCTGTGCGTCCTGCCGGACGCCGAGTTGTGGCGCGTCCCGTTTCACGTGCTCGGTCCGCGGCGCGGACGGGCGCTCATCGAGGCGCAGCCGGTGTTCTACGCGCCGTCGCTCGCGGTGCTGGTCGCGGCCGAACAACGGCGCGCGCAACGGCCGGCGCCGAACGACAAGCCGACGCTGCTCGCGTTCGCGAATCCGATGATCAGCGCCGGCACCGCCTCGATCGTCCGCTCCGCCTTCCGCGGCGCGGTCCTGGGCTCGATCCCGGAAACGGAGTCGGAGATCCGGACGATCGCCGCGCTCTATGGGCCGCGCCAGAGCCGCATCGCCATCGGCCGGGAGGCGCGGGAAGACGTGTTCAAACGCGAGGCCGGGCACTATCAGGTGCTGCACGTCGCCGCGCATGGCTTCGTCGACGACAACTCGCCGATGTTCTCCTCGCTCATCCTCGCCGCGTCTCCCGATCGCTCGGCGGACGACGGCCTGCTCGAGGCGCGCGAGATTGTCGGCCTGCAACTCGAGGCGGAGCTCGCCGTGCTCTCCGCCTGCGACACTGGCCGCGCCCACGTGACGTCGGGCGAGGGGGTGATCGGCTTGTCCTGGGCGCTGCTCGCCGCCGGCTGCCCGACGACGGTCGTGAGCCAATGGAAGGCGCAGTCCGCCGCGACGGAGAAGCTGATGGTGGAGTTTCATCGCCAGCTCGTGGCCGGCGTCGGGGCGCCCGAGGCGCTTCGACGGGCGCAGTTACGGCTTCGGCAGGATGCGCGGTACCGGCATCCGTTTTATTGGGCGCCGTTCATCGTGCTCGGCGCCCCTTGAGCGGCGACGGCGACGATCGGCATTGGGGCCCTATGAAGATGCCCTGCACGCCCTGCGCGTAGACGTCGCGCTCGCCTGATCGACGTAAATTCGGCGCGAGCCTCCTTCGTGAAGGAATGCACCTCCGGTCGCGCGGGTTCGCTTGGACTCGCCTAAGAATCCCTTTATTCTTCGTCAACACATCGTCATCGGCCTGCCCGTACTGCAGCCTTCGCTGACCATTTTTCCGAGGAGATACGTCCCATGGATTCGTTCTGTGCTGCGCCTCGCCTGACCAGTGGTTCTCTCTTCAATCGACTCCGCCGTTCAGGCGCCGCGTTCGCGGCCGCCGCTCTCCTGCTGCTCGGAATCGCCGGGCCCGCTTCGGCGGCGGCGTTCACGCCGGGCAATCTCGCCGTCTACCGCGTAGGGGCGGTCGGCGCTCCGGCCGCCCTCACCAGCGCCGCCACGGCCGTCTTCGTCGACGAATACACGACGGCCGGCGTGCTGGTGCAGACCATCGCGCTGCCCACGGCCGACAACGGCGCGCAGCAGATGTTGACCGGCGCCGGCAGCTCGACTTCGGACGGTCTCATGACCCGCTCCATCGACGGTCAGTACCTCGTCCTCACCGGCTTCGACGCCGCGGTCGGAACGTCAGGCGTCGCTGCGACGAACGCGTCGACCGTGAGCCGTGTCGTCGGACGGATCGACTCCGCCGGCAACGTCGACACGTCGACCGTGCTCGGCACCGCCTTTTCCACCGGCAATCCGCGCGGCGTCGCGTCCCTCGACGGAACGGCATTCTGGGTGAGCGGCTCCAACAGCGGCATCGTCTACGCCACGTTGGGCGCCACGTCGAACACGTCCATCAGCACCACGTCGGCGAACAACCGGGCCGTAGAGATCTTCGGCGGCCAGCTGTACATCTCCACCAGCTCCGGCAGCATCCGCCTCGCCAGCGTCGGCACCGGCACGCCGACCACGAGCGGCCAGACGGCGACGAACCTTCCGGGCTTCGCCACGGCGACGACCTCGCCGCACCAGTTCTTCTTCGCCGATCTCGACACGAACGTCGCCGGCCTCGACACGGTCTACGTCACCGATGACCGCGCGCCGGCCAGCAGCGGCGGCCTGCAGAAGTGGACGTACAACGGCACGACCTGGACGCAGCAGGGCACGCTCTCGACGGGCCTGAGCAACGGCCTCCGCGGTCTGACCGGCGTCGTCAGCGGCAGCAACGTGACGCTCTATGCGGTCGACGCCGCCGGCACGGGCCGCCTCGTCACCGCGACCGACACGTCGGGTGCCGGCGCCACGATCAACGGCACGTTCTCGACGCTCGCCACCGCCTCGACGAACACCACGTTCCGTAGCGTGGCGCTCGTTCCGGTCGCCGCCGGCTCGACCGCGCCCACCGTCTCCTCGATCAACCGCGTCGGCAGCGCGCTGACGAACGCTGCCACGGTCGACTTCACCGTCACGTTCTCCGAATCCGTCACCGGCGTCGACGCCACGGACTTCACCGTGACGTCCACCACCACCGGCGCGTCGGTCACGAACGTGAGCGGCAGCGGTTCGACGTACACCGTCACCGTCAACACCGGCACCGGCGACGGCACGGTGCGCCTCGACCTCATCGACAACGACTCCATCGTCAACGGCACCTCCACGCCCCTCGGCGGCGCGGGCACCGGCAACGGCAACTTCACCACCGGCCAGGTTTACACGATCGACAAGACGTCGCCGGCCGTGCAGTCGGTGACGCGCGTGCAGGCCAACCCGACCAGCCTCTCCAGCGTCGACTTCACCGTCACGTTCGACGGCGCCGTCACCGGCGTCGACACGAGCGACTTCTCGGTGACGACGACCGGCGCCATCAGCGGCGCCCTGGTCACGAACGTCAGCGGCAGCGGCGCGACCTACACGGTGAGCGTCAACACCGGCAGCGGCGCGACCGGTACGGTGCGCCTCGACGTCAACAACGGCGCGTCCATCACGGACGCGGCGGGCAATCTCCTCGCCTCCGGCTTCAACTCCGGCGAGACGTACACGATCGACCGCAACGCGCCCTCGGTCACGTCGGTCGTCCGCGCCAACGCGAGCCCGACGAACGCAAGCTCCGTGAACTACACGGTCACGTTCTCCCAGAGCGTCACCGGCGTCGACTCCGGCGACTTCACGCTGACCACGACGGGCGTCACCGGGGCCTCGATCACGAACGTGAGCGGCAGCGGCACGACGTACACCGTCACGGTGAGCACCGGCAGCGGCGACGGCACCATCCGCCTCGACGTCGTCGCCAACGGCACCATCCTCGGACCCACGAGCGTCCCGCTCGGCAGCGGCTACACGAGCGGCGAGGTCTACGCCGTCGACAAGACCGCGCCGACCGTGCAGTCGAGCGTCCGCGCCTCGGCCAATCCGACCGCGGCCGCCAGCGTCACCTTCACCGTCACGTTCAATGAGGCGGTGACCGGTGTCTCGACGTCCAACTTCACGCTGACCACGACGGGCGTCACCGGCGCCTCGGTCACGAACGTGAGCGGCAGCGGCACGACGTACACCGTCACGGTGAGCACCGGCAGCGGCGACGGCACGATCCGTCTCGACGTCGGCACCGGCGGAGCCGTCGTCGACGCAGCCGGCAACGCGTTCGCCACGGCCTTCACCAGCGGCGAGACCTACACCGTCTCGAAGAGCGCGCCGAGCGCCGGCCTGGTGATCAGCCAGGTCTACGGCGGCAACGGCAACGCCTACAGCAACGACTACATCGAGCTCTTCAACTCGACCGGCGCCACGATCAACATCGGCGGCTACTCGGTGCAGTACGGCTCGGCGACCGGCCAGTTCGGCTCCGTCGCGACGAACATCTACACGTTCCCGAGCGGCACGACGATCGGCGCAGGACGCTATCTCTCCGTGAAGTTCGGCACGGCCGGCAGCGGCCTCCCGACGACCACGGATCTCGACGGCGGCGCGACGAGCCTGAACATGTCGGGCACGAGCGGCAAGGTCGCCCTCGTGATCAACGGCACCGCCCTCGGATGCGGCGCCACGGCCACGCCCTGCACGTACCCGGATCCGCGCATCGTCGACGTCGTCTCGTACGGCGCCTCGAACAACGGTGAAGGCGGCACGACGGTCAACGGCGGCACGGCGATCAGCGCGTCCTCCGGCCCGCTCCGCAAGTCGGAAGGCTGCCAGGACACGGACAACAACAACGCCGACTTCATCGTGGCGACGACGGCCACCGGCCTGGCGCCGCGCACGGCCTCGACGCCGCAGCACATTTGCCCGCCGGTCGATCACGCTCCGACGATCACCGCCCCGGCCGATCCGATCGCGACGGTCAATGAGAACGCCGCGCCGTTCACGGTCAGCCTCTCCGGAAACGACGACAACAGCATCTACAACTGGTCGGCGACGCCCGGCACCGGCGTTTCGTCGGTGAACGTGACGGCGGGCCAGGGCACGAACAGCGTTACCTACACCGTGACGCTGCAGACGAACTTCTACGGCACGGCCGCGTTCACCGCCTCGCTCAGCGACGGCGTGAACCCGCCGACCACGCGCGTCGTCCACATCCAGGTCGACCGCGACGTCAACATCAACCATCCGCCGACGATCAACGCGCCGGCGAACCCGATCACGACCGTCGCGCAGAACGCGACGCCGTTCAACGTGAGCCTCACCGGCAGCGACGACAACAACGCCTACGCCTGGTCTGCGACGACCGGCAACGGCGTTTCCAGCGTCATCGTCAGCGCGGGCCAGGGCACGGCGAACGTGACGTTCAACGTGACGCTGCAGAGCGGCTTCATCGGCACGGCGCAGTTCACCGCCTCGCTCTCCGACGGCGTGAATCCGCCGACGACGCAGGTCGTCAACATCGGCGTCTCCCCGAACGGCTCGACCGTCGGCCACGTCGTGATCAGCCAGCTCTACGGCGCTGGCGGCAATTCCGGCGCGCTCTACAGCAATGACTACGTGGAGCTCTACAACCCGACCGGCAACCCGGTGAACCTCGCCGGCTGGACGCTGCAATACGCGTCGTCGACGAACACCGGCGTGTGGGGCAGCATCGCTCCGCTCGGCGGCATCATCGGACCGGGCGAGTACTTCCTCGTCGGCCTCGCCTCCGGCGGTGACGCGGGCAGCGCGCTTCCGACCACGCCGAACATCAGCGGCGACATCAACATCAGCGCCTCGGCCGGCAAGGTCGCGCTCGTGAGCAACGGCGATGCGCTCAACGGCGCCTGCGCGCAGCTCATCCTCGACGCCGACATCGTCGACTTCGTTGGCTACGGCGCCGCGAACTGCAGCGAGGGCAACAACCCGGCGGCGCAGCCGGCGACCGCCTCGACGGCGCTCTTCCGCGCCAGCAACGGCGACGTCGACACGAACAACAACGGCAACGACTTCAGCGGCGGTACGGCCAATCCGCGCCGCACCTCGCCGATCCAGGAGATCGGGCCGGCGGTCGTCAACACCGATCCGAACAACGGCAACACGATCGCGCCGCGCGACGCGAACATCGTCATCACGTTCACCGAGGCGGTGACCGTGACCGGCAACTGGTTCGACATCACCTGCGCCACCACCGGTGCGCACAACTCCGCCACGGTTGCGCAGAGCGGCACGCGCGCCTGGACGATCATCCCGAACGTGAATTTCGTCGCCGGCGAGCAGTGCACGGTGACGCTGTTCAAGGACTTCATCCACGACACCGACACCGACGACAGCACGCCGGGCACGGACACTCTGGCGGCGAACTACACCTGGTCGTTCACCGTTGCGTCGGGCACCGCGCCTCCGTATCCGTCGAGCGTCCACCTCACGATGGGCAATCCGTCGAACGCGGTCGAGGACCTCAACACGCCGAACAACTACCTGATGCAGAAGCCGGAGATGGCGATCTCCTACAACCGCGACAAGGGCTCGCCGAACTGGGTGAGCTGGCACCTCTCCGACGAATGGGTCGGATCGCTCACGCGCAACGACACGTTCCGCGCCGACCCGGCCGTGCCGCCGACGTGGTACCGCGTCCTGGGCAGCGACTTCCAGGGCTCCGGCTTCGACCGCGGCCACATGACGCCGAACGCCGACCGCGACAAGGAAACGTCGACGCCGATCAACCAGGCGACGTTCCTCATGTCGAACATGGTCGCGCAGGCGCCGGACAACAATCAGGGCCCGTGGGCGAACATGGAGAACGATCTCCGCGCGCTGCTCCCGGCGAATGAGCTGTACATCGTCTCCGGCCCGGCCGGCGTCGGCGGCACCGGCAGCAATGGCTCCGCCACCACGATCGCGAACGGCCACGTCACGGTTCCGGCCTCGACGTGGAAGGTCGTGCTCGTCCTGCCGAAGGCGTCGGGTGACGACGTCGCCCGCGTGACCGCCGCCACCCGCACGATCGCCGTGAACATGCCGAACGTGCAGGGCATCCGCAACGACGACTGGCACAACTACATCACTACGGTCGACGCGATCGAGACGCTGACCGGCTACGACTTCTTCGCCAACGTTCCGGACGCGATCGAGAACGCGATCGAAGCCGGCACGAACGGCACGAACCCGCCGGGCGCCGCGAGCCAGTCGGTGACGACGAACGAAGACGTGGCGAAGAGCATCACGCTTTCCGCGGTGAGCCCGACCGGCGCCAGCCTGACGTACACGATCGTCACGACGCCGACCCACGGCAATCTCACCGGAACGGGCGACACCCGCACCTACACGCCCGCCCCCGACTACAACGGCAGCGACACGTTCACGTGGCGCGCGAACGACGGCTCCGGCAACTCGAACACCGCGACGGTCACGATCACGATCCGCGAGGTGAACGATCCGCCGACCGCTTCGGACGACAACGCCGGCAGCACGAACGCGAACACGCCGTTGACGTTCGCCGCGTCGACGCTGACCACCAACGACAGCGCCGGCCCGGCCAACGAGGCAGGTCAGACGCTGACGGTCTCCTCGGTCACGGCGACGGCCAACACGCACGGCACGGTCGTGCTCAACAGCGGCCAGATCACCTACACGCCGGCCTCCAACTACAGCGGTCCGGCCAGCTTCTCGTACAGCGTTTGCGACAACGGCACGACCGCCGGCTCCTCCAATCCGCTCTGCGCCACGGGCACCGTCTTCGTGACCGTGAGCTCCGTCTCGGTCATCACGCCGCGGAAGCCGGACATGAATGCCGACGGCAAGTCGGACATCGTCCTGCAGAACTCGAACACCAGCGCGGTCGCCTCGTGGCTGATGAACGAAGGCACGATCATGGAAGGCAAAGTCGTCGCGACGCCGGGCGCCGATCAGCAGATCGTCGCGACCGGTGATCTCAACGGCGACGGCAAGACCGACATCCTCGTGAAGAACAGCAGCACCGGCGCGATCTCGGTGTGGCTGATGGACGGCACGACGCGCATGAGCGACACCGTCATCACCATCCCGAACAGCGCCTGGCGCGTCGTCGGCACGCG
>JAFAVZ010000528.1 GCA_019242175.1 Acidobacteriota bacterium | reverse complement strand
CAAGGCGGAGCAGAAGGAATACTTCCGCCACACCGGCTACATGGGTCACGAGCTGTTCACGCCGTTCGCGACGATGATCGCCAAGCACCCCGAGCGCGTCATCGAAAAGGCCGTCTACGGCATGCTGCCGAAGACCGCGCTGGGCCGTCAGGTCCTCCGTCGCAAGCTTCGCGTCTACGCGAACGCCGACCATCCGCACGCCGCGCAACAGCCGAAGACTTTGACCTTCAACAAGGGCGAGAAGTAATCCATGGCCGAACAGAACATTCACGCGATCGGCCGTCGTAAAGAGGCCGTCTGCCGCGTCTTTTTGAAGCCGGGCTCGGGCAAGTGGGACGTCAATGGCCGTACGCTCGGCGATTACTTCCCGCGTCCGTCGCACGTCTCGTCGATCCAGCAGGCCTTCGTGGCGACCGACACGCTCGGCCGCTATGACGTGAAGGCGAACGTCGATGGCGGCGGTTCGACCGGCCAGGCCGGTGCGCTCCGCCTCGCGGTCGCCCGAGCGCTCGTGAAGATCGACGAAGGACACCGTCGTAAGCTCCGTGACCTTGGCCTCCTGACGCGCGACGCGCGCGCGGTCGAGCGTAAGAAGCCAGGTCGTCCGAAGGCTCGTAAGCGCTTCCAGTTCTCGAAGCGTTAATCGAGCTCTGGAGGTCCTAGGTCTGAGGTCTGAGGTCTTAGCGAACTGCTATGACCTCGGACCTGAGACCTCAGACCACCAATCTCTCAGGTCCGCTCGAGCCGGTATTAGGGTGCCAGCCAGCCTGGTCTAACACCGACACTGACAGCGGCCCAACGTCTAAACCGACAAGGAAAACTCCATGGCAGACCAGCAGAGCAGTTCCAACACTCCGACGCTCGAGGCGCTTCTCGCCGCCGGCGTCCACTTCGGGCACCAGACCCGCCGTTGGAATCCCAAGATGCGCCGCTTCATTTTCGCGGAGCGCAACGGGATCCACATCATCGACCTGCAGAAGACTCTGCGTCAGATCGAGCTCGCTCAGAAGCTCGCGCGCGAAGTCGTTCTGCGCGGTGAAAACGTCCTCTTCGTCTGCACCAAGCCGCAGCTCGCGGGCATCGTCCGCGCTGAGGCCGAGCGTGCCGGCGCCCTCTTCATCACCGAGCGTTGGCTGGGCGGTCTGCTCACCAACTATCAGACGGTGAAGAAGCAGGTCCGCCGCATGAAGGAGCTCGAGGCGGGCGGCGAGGAAGGCGGCGAGTTCGAGAACTACACCAAGAAAGAGCAGCTCATGCTCCGTCGCGAGCGCGAGAAGCTCTCGAAGTACTTGAACGGCATCCGCAACATGGGCCGCCTCCCGGGCCTGATGTTCGTCGTCGATTCGAAGAAGGAGCGCATCGGCGTCAGCGAAGCGAACAAGCTCAACATCCCGATCGTCGCGATCGTCGACACCAACGCGGATCCGGATCTCATCTCGGTGCCGATTGCCGGCAACGACGACGCCATCCGCTCGGTCGAGTTGATCACGAAGGCGATCGCCGACTCGATCGTCGAAGCGCGCCGTGAAGCGCCGGTCCGTCAGGAAGAGGAAGAGCAGGAAGGCGCGTACACGTACAGCTCCGACCGTGGCGCCGAGCCCGCCGGTGAAGACGACAAGAAGCGTCGTCGCCGCCCGCGCCGCCGTCGTGCCAAGCCGGAAGCGATCGCCGCGCGCCTCAAGGGCCCGGGCGAAGAAGGCGGCGCTGAAGGTGGTGCCGAGGGCGGCGACGCCGGCGAGGCGGCTCCCGAAGCCGAGTAAGTTTTTGTTCGACGCGAAAGCGTCATCCTGAGGGACCCTGAGCGTAGCGAGGGAACCGAAGGACCCCTGTGCGTCGAGGCGGAGCTTTCAAAACCATTCTCCTCGGCGCATAGGGGTCCTTCGGTCGCGTTGCTGGTCACAACGCGTCATGCGTCGAAATAACTTACTCGGCTTCGGGAGCCGCCTCACCGGCGTCGCCACCTTCAGCGCCGCCTTCCTCGCCCGGTCCCTTGAGACGCGCGGCGATGGCTTCCGGCTT
>JAFAVZ010000351.1 GCA_019242175.1 Acidobacteriota bacterium | reverse complement strand
CGGGACGAACTCGATCCACATGATCGTGGCCGAGGCCCACGGCTCGCGCGGCTATCGCGTGGTGGACCGCGAGAAAGACATGGTGCAGCTCGGCCTCAGCTCCCTCGACGGCCAGCCGCTCACGCAGGAAGCGATCGAGCGCGGCGTGCTCTCCATCAGCCGCATGGCCGAGATCGCGGCGCGTTGGGAAGCGCAGGAGATCCTCGCCGTCGCCACGAGCGCCGTGCGCGAGGCGCCGAATCGCCGCGAGTTCCTCCGCCTCGTGCGCGAGGCCTCGGGCGTCAAAGTGCGGGTGATCTCCGGCGAGGAAGAAGCGGACTACATCTTCCGCGCCGTGCGCAGCGCGGTGGACATCGGCCGCAGCACCGCGGTGTGCATCGACGTCGGCGGCGGCAGCGCGGAAGTGATCGTCGGCACCGCCGAAGAAATCTACTTCACCACCAGCGAGCCCCTCGGCTCCTTGCGCATGTCCCAGCGCTTCGATCTCGCCGACCGCCCGACCGCGGAGAACGTTGCGGCTTGCCGCAGGCACGTGGCGGAACGCGCGTCGCGGATGCGCAAGCACGTGAAACGCATCGGCCTCGACATGGCGATCGGAACGTCCGGAACGATCCTCGCGCTCGCGGCGATCTGCGCCGGCGATGCGACGTCGAACGCGCTGAAGTGCCTCAAACGCTCGCAGCTGACGGAGATGATCGACCGCCTCGCCTCGATGTCCGCGGCGGAACGCGGCCAGACGTTCGGCATCGATGGCAAACGCGCGGCGACGATCGTCGGGGGTGCGCTGTCGCTCGAAGGCATCATGCTCGCGCTCTCGCTGGAGACGCTCCTCGCCTGCCCCGTCGCCATTCGGGAAGGCATCGTCGAGAGCCGCATCCATACGCGGCATACGTCGCCCGGACGGGCCGGCTCGCTGCGCCGCAAGTCCGTGCGCGCGCTCGCGGAACGGACCGATTGCGACGTCCGCCACGCGCAACACGTCTCGCGTCTCGCCGCGCGGATCTTCGACCAGACGCGCGAGATCCATCACCTGCCGGACGACGCGCGCGAGCTGCTCGAGCACGCCGCGATGCTGCACGAGAGCGGCGCGCACATCAGCGACCGCGGGCATCACAAACACAGCTACTACCTGATCCGCCACGCGGAGCTGAAGGGCTTCACCGAAGACCAGCTGCTCGTCGTCGCGAACGTGGCGCGCTACTACCGCAAGTCACCACCCGATCCATCGCACGAGAACTTCCTCGAGCTGAACGACGCCCAACGCGGGACCGTGGAGAAGCTCGCGGCGATTCTCCGGATCGCGGAGGGGCTCGATCGCGGACACCGGCAACGCGTTCGCGACGTGGCCGTGCGCAACGGCGGACGCGAAGCGCATTTCGTCGCCCGCGCCCGCGCCGATGCGTCGGTGGAATTGGAGAGCGCAGAGAAACGCTCGAAATACTTCGGCAAGCTTTTCGACCTTCGCGTGGCGTTCGAGGTGCTGTGATGGAAAAGTTCGTCGTGCTCCTCCGCCACGGCATCGCTCATCCCCCGGACACCGAGCCCGACGAGACGCGCGAACTGACCGACGAAGGCCACCGCCGGATGAAACAGATCGCGCGCGGCCTCCGCCGCATCCTGCCCCACGTGAATGCGATCATCAGCAGCCCCCTCACCCGCGCGCTGCAGACCGCAACGTGGGTCGGCAAGTCCCTCGACCTCGGCGTCACCACCGACGACGCCCTCCGCCCCTCCGCCGATACGCGCGCGATCCGCACTCTCCTCACGTCCACGAGCGCCGAGACCGTGATCCTCGTCGGCCACGAGCCCACCCTCACCGCCGCGATGCTCGACCTGACGCGCATGGACGCCGAGTCGTCGCTGGAGCTGAAGAAAGGCGGCTGCTACGCCGTCCGGTTCACGGGCGGGGAGGTGGGGCAGTTGGAGTGGATGCTCGCGCCGCGGGTGCTACGAAGGTTGGATTGACGCTTCTTGCTCGTCCTTCAGCGCCCCTGAATCGACGCGCTGCGCCTCCGCCATGAGTCTCTGCTGAAGAGAACGAATTCGCTCCTCGTACGACTTCTTCAGATTTTCACGAATCGCCTCGCGATCCACGCTCTTCTTGTAAAACTGGACCACAGGATCCGGGTCCAGCGAAACATCGAACGTCGTCGTGTCAGCCACGCCAGAATTCTACCGCGCCGGATTCGCGACCCCGCAACCTAGGACGCCTTAGCGCCTCACCCCCGCCAGCCAATCCTTCGCTTCCTCCAAGCCGTCCATCGCGCGGAGCGAGCGGCCGGTCACGCGGTTCACGAAGTTGAACGCGATCATCTTCAGGTCGTTCAGGCCCACCACCGCGCCGGCGAGCACGTAAGGTTTGTTGTGCGCCACGTAGTCCTTCAGCGCCTCGGTCACCTGGCGGTCGAGCGTCGCGCCCTGCACGTTGGTCAACGTGCGGACGGATGCCGCGGGGCGGGCGGCGATCAGCTTCTTCACCGTCTCCATCGCCGCGAGCACTTCCGCGGGCGCGGCGCTGGTCCAGTCGATCAAAAGAATTTCTGCGCCCTTATGGCGGATAAACTCAACCCGGTTCGGCATTTACCGATCGTACGGGCAGAGCCCGAGCGAAAAACGTGGCGGCCGTCACACCGCGCGCAGGAAGAGATGGAACGTCGTCCCGGCGCCTACCGCCGTCTCCACCGATAGCACGCCGCCGTGCGCGCGGATGATCTGGTGCGCGACGGCGAGACCGAGTCCCGTACCGCGTTTCTTCGTCGTGAACAGCGGCTCGAAGATGCGCTCCAACACCGCGGGCGAGATCCCCGCGCCGGTGTCGCTCACCTTCCAATGCACCCACGTCGACGGCATCGGATCGACGACGACCAGGCGCTCGTGGCTCACGACCTCCTCCACCGCGATCGTCACCCGGCCGCCGTTCGGCAACGCGTCGAACGCATTGAGGATGAGATTGCTCAGCACCTGATGCAGCTGCGTCGGATCGGCGCGCACGACGGCGTCGCACGGATCGCAAGCCATCTGCACGTCGATCTCCACGCCGGCCCGCGTCTCGACCATCTCCCGGCTTTCTTCGACCAGCTTCGTCGTCCAGTCGAACGCGCGGATCTCCTGGAACATCGGCTCCGTCGGCCGCGCGAAACGCGTCACCTCGAGCGTGATCCGTTCGCCGCGCTTCACCGCATCCTGAATCCGTTCCGCCGCGCGCAGCACTTCCTCGCGCCGATCGGGAAAGCGTTTGATCACCTGCGCCGACGGGAGGATCGCCATCAGCACGTTGTTCACCTCGTGCGCGATGGTCGCGGCGACGCGGCCGAGGCTGTCCATGCGCTGGGCTTGATCGACTTGCTCGCGCAGCACCTTCACCTCGGTCAGATCGACGCCGGTGACGACGACGTACTCCGGCACATCGGCTCCGTTGCGCACGACCCGTCCGGTCCAGAGCACGGCGCGCAATTCGCCGCTGCGCGCCAGGATCGGCACCTCGAACCGCGCGAGCTCGCCGCTCGACGCGCGACGCAGCGCCTCCCGCGCCGCACTCCGCGAATCCTCGGGCACCACGCGCTTCCAACCGTCGCCGACCAGTTCCTCCGCGGTGAGCCCGGTGAGCTCGACGAACGCGGGATTCGCGCGGACGCATTGGCCGCCCGGCGTCAGCACGAGGATCAGGCTCGCCGTCGTGTCGAGGATGTTCTTGATGAAGCGCTGCTCGTCGTGCAGCACGATCTCGTTGCGTTGGCGCTCGATCACGTTCGCGAAGATCGACGCCGCGATGCGCAGCAGCGAGATCGTGTCCTTCGTCCAGCGACGCTCGGCGCGCACGGAGTCGAAGCCGAAGAAGCCGATCACGCGGTCGCGCACGATCATCGGCACCGCCAGCAGCGACTGGATGTTCTCCGCGAGGAATCTCGCCTTGTCCGGCGCGTCATCCGGCAGCTCGCTCACGCGGGGCACGTGCACGATCTCGCCGCGCTGGATGCGCTCCAGGCACCACGGGAAATCGCTCAGCGGCACGTTCTGCAGATTCGCAATCTCCGGCGTCGTCGCCGCATGCGCCCACTCGTGCGTGTTCGACATCCGCCCGTTCGCCTCGTCGATGAGGAAGACGTAGGAGCGATCGACGTGCGCAAACTCGCCGATCCGCGCGAGCGCCTCATCGATCCCGCCGTCGATCTCCTCGGCCGGCAGGTTGATGAAGTGCGTCGACAGCGACGTCAGGATGCGTTGCAGATCGTAGTGGCGGCGAAGCGCTCGGTGTGCGACGCGTTGGACAGGACGAAGCTCGCGGCGTTGCTCGTACGACATGGCGGAAAACAGATCATGCAACCATGCCAGAAACGGAATGTGAGCGGGATCACGTCCAGCGAATCTCGAACGTACAAGCCGCGTCTCCGGCGCACTGGCACTCGGCCTCAGCGACCTCGACCGTACGCCCGCCGTGCAGCTGCACGCATTCGCGGTAGTAGCCGATCGCGCTCGCGCAGAAGAGCGGGCTGAAAGACGTGTACTCGCGATGGCGCATCGTGCCGCTCGTCTCGCTCTCCTCCGAGTACTCCGACGTCCCGAAGTCCTGGAACTGATTGTGGAGCAACGCCGAACGGCGAAAGAAGTCGTGCACGCCCTCGCGGCGGAAGAAGCGGTAGACGCCGGCGAGATTCGTCTCCGCCGAGAAGGCGCCGAGGCGCTCCAGGAACCGCGGTTCGCCGTTGCCGAAGAGGGTGAGGATCGCGCGGTCGATCTCGATCAGCGTCGAGAACTCGTACCACGACGCGGCGAGCACGGTCGAAACCTGACGCCGCACGCCGTCTGGCAGCGAGGCATAGAACTCGATCGTCTCTTCGCGCGAAGTGTGGTCGCGCACCCAGTCGAGGTGCGCGCGGATCATCGAGCCTTTCACGTGTCCGCCGCCTTGACGTTCGTTGCGCGCGGAGAGCGGCGCGAGTGCGATGTTCGCCATCAGTCTCATCAAGCGATCCTTTCGCCGGCACGGCCGGCTGCGTTTGTTGGCCAAGCCTTCACGAGGCGTGTCGCTCTTGCCGCTCCTCACGAGCACGCGCTTTCAGCTGGCGCAGGATGTCTTCCGGCAGCCGCGTCGCCTCGGCGCTGGGCTTGCCGAGGAGATAGCCTTGGGCGTAGCGGACGCCGTAGGCCATGAGCGACTGCAGCTCCTCCCACGTCTCCACGCCCTCCGCGATCAGCTCCGCGCCGATGTTCTCCGCGAGCGCCACGACCGACTTCACGATCATCTGTTTGTAGCCGTCGGCATGGATCCCGCGGGTGATGGCCATGTCGAGCTTGAGGTAATGCGGGCGGCAGGAGAGCAGCGTGACGAGGCCGCTGTGGCCGGAGCCGAAGTCGTCCAGCGCGATGCGAAAGCCTTGTCGCGCGTAGTGCTTGATCGCTTCCTCGAAGCGGCCGTAGTCGGCGATGGAAACGCGTTCGGTGATCTCGATGACGACCTGCGACTGGCGGATGCCGTACTCGACGAGCGCGGCGAGCGTGAAGCCGGCGACGAAGCGCGGGTCTTCGAACGCGTCGGCGTTCACGTTGAGAAAGAACATATGGCCGGTGCGCGTGGCGTCGGGCAACGCGGCGATGGCGCGCAGCGCGGCGAGACGGCAGGCGCGTTCGAGCTTCCAGGTCGAGCCCGATTGCCGCGCGTACTCGAAGAGCGCCGCCGGCGATTCCATCTCCGCCGGCCCGCGCGACAACATCTCGTAGCCCAAGACCTCGTGCCCCGCCAGGTCGACGATCGGCTGCAGCACCGGCTGGATGGGCAACATGGCTGAGACGATCTCACCCGCCGTGCGCGGCCCGCTGCACGAGAGCGTGAAGTCGTGGTGAAATCAGCGTCGATGGCATACGCATTCGAGCCGGGCGAAACCGTACAGGCGGGCGTGGCGCGCGTCATGGGCGAGCAGCTCGATCGCATCGAGGCGCATCTCGCCGAACGCGACGTGCACAACGCGCGGAAGCGCATCAAGGAAGTGCGCGCGTTGCTGCGCATGATTCGCGAGCCGCTCGGCGTCCACTTCGGGATCGAGAACGCGTGGTACCGCGACGCGGCGCGCGATCTCTCCACCGCCCGCGATGCCGAGGCCGTGCGCGAGTCGCTGCACAAGCTCGAAGACGCGCAAGGCAAACAACCGGGCGCGCGCAAGCTCCTCGGACATCGCCGCCGCACGAATCAACGCGATCTGCAGGGCCGGGTCGATAACCTGCTCAAGCAACTGCCGATCGCGCGAGCGCGCATCGCGACGTGGCCGATTCTCGCGGATCGATTCTCCGCGATCGGCGCCGGCGCGGAACGGACGCTGCGCGACGGCCGCGCCGCTTTCGAGCACGTGCTGACCGCGCCTTCGCCCGAGTCGTTCCACGAGCTCCGCAAACGGGTGAAGGATCACTGGTATCACGTGCAGCTCCTCCGCAAGCTTTGGCCCGACGTGTTGAAGGGCGAGGCCACCGCGATCGAGGAGCTCTCCGATGCGCTGGGCGATCATCACGATCTCCACCTCCTCGAGCTCGCCCTCGGCAGCGAGGCGCCGGCGGAAGCGATCGCAAAGCAACGCGCGGATCTGGAGGCGACCGCGCTCGGCGCCGCGCGACGTTTGTTCAGCGAATCGCCGGACGCGTGGCGCAAACGGATTCGTGGCTACTGGCGCGTGACGCGTTAGCTACTCGAACTCCCTCAGCCACGGGTTTCTGCGGAAGAACGCTTCGCGCTTCTGGCGGCACTTCGCACAGTAGTAAACCTCGGCCTTCCTTTCGGAACCGACGATGCATCCACCCTCGGCGCTCATGTTCGCCTCCGGGAAAAAATGTACCTTCACGTCCCGGACCTCCTCCGCACGAGGGTCGAAGGAAAAGCTGGGCAGGCCGTAGCCGAGCGGAACGACGCCGATCTGCATCGCCTGGCGATGGACCGGGCAACGCGGCGGTTTCGCCGGCCGCGTCAGACGGAGCAGCGTGGATTGGAAGTACTGCACGCGGACGGTGAGCGCGTCGTCGCGCGTCATCTCGAAATGCGATGCCTGCTCGGTCTCGCCGTCTTCGGGCAGCTCGTACGTGAGCTGATAAACGCGTTCGGCGCCATCCGTCTGCGGCGCGAATTGCCAGTCGCAACTCGCCCGCTCCAGGATCGTCTGCACGAACGGATTCCGCACCAGCGTGTGCACCTCGACGACGCTGCCGTCGGGCGCGACGCGAACCTCGACGACCGAGCGCGCGTGAACCGCGTGAAAACGCGGATCCGGCGCCGGCATCTCCGCGTGGAGCACCACCGGATCCGAAAGCGCAACGGCGAAGAGGATCAGTCCGAGCATGAGGCGTCGCGCCATTGTGGCGCGGCCCGTCGCCCTACTGCCTCACGCACGGCAACACTTCGGTATCGATCCCGCCTGTCTTCGCGAGATCCGTCGGCGCCACCGTCGTCGTACATCCGACCCGGTGAGCGGACGTCCCGTCCGCGGCAGCGGCACGTCTCGTGCCGCTGTTAATGCGCACGCACAGCAGAATGGCCGCCGGACGGGGACGTCCGTCGGCACGCGGGCGGGACGCCCGCTCACCACACACGGCAACACTTCGGTATCGATCCCGCCGGTCTTCGCGGGATACGTCGGCGCCACCTCGCCGTCGTACATCCGACACGATGAGCGGACGTCCCGTCCGCGGCAGCGGCACGTCTCGTGCCGCTGTTGATACGCACGCACAGCAGAATGGCCGCCGGACGGGGACGTCCGTCGGCACGCGGGCGGGACGCCCGCTCACCTCACACAAGGCAACACTTCGGAATCGATCCCGCCTGTCTTCGCGAGATACGTCGGCGCCACCTCGCCGTCGTACATCCGACCGGTGAGCGGACGTCCCGTCCGCGGCAGCGGCACGTCTCGTGCCGCTGTTGGTGCCGCCGCCCAGCAGAATGGCCGCCGGACGGGGACGTCCGTCGGCACGCGGGCGGGACGCCCGCTCACCTCACACACGGCAACACTTCGGTATCGATCCCGCCCGCGTCGACGCCGAACGGCGAGCCGCCCGTCTTCGCGGGATACGTCGGCGCCACCTCATCGTCGTACATCCGACCGGTGAGCGGACGTCCCGTCCGCGGCAGCGGCACGTCTCGTGCCGCTGTTAATACGCACGCACAGCAGCATGGCGGGCGGGACGCCCGCTCACCTCACACAAGGCAACACTTCGGTATCGATCCCGCCCGCGTCGACGCCGAACAACGATCCGATCGTCTTCGCGAGATACGTCGGCGCCACCTCGTCGTCGTACGTGCCGGCGGTGATGCCGCGGCCGAAGAACAGCAGCGGCACGTGCTGGTCGTCGTCGACGGCCTGGCCGTGCGTCGTGCCGGTGTCGGAGTAGCCCCAGATCCAGCCCTGCTTCAGCGTCACGAGCACGTCGCCGCTGCGGTCGGCGCGGAACGCGTGCGCCATCAATCCCGAGAGTCCGTCCGCGCGACGGTCGAGCGACTGCAACTCCGTATTCGTCCACGCCGCGCGCACGCCTTTCACTTCCTTCACCGAATCGCGAAGCGCCTTCTTCACGCGCTCCGGATCGAGCTTCAGCGCGCGCACGCGAGCCCAGTTGATGTACAGCGACGGCTCGTCGAAGTAGAGGATGAAATCGTCCGTCGTCTCCGTCTCGTCCGTGACCTTCACGCCGAGCTTCGCCGCCATCGACTTCTCCACGAGCTTGCGGCCCGCCGCGAGCTCGCCCATCTTGCGCACCTGCGCGCCGGGATTGCGCATCAGCACGCGGCCGGCGTCGCGCCCCATGTCCTTCGCCACCTCGGGGATCGACTGCACGCCGTGGTCGGCCGTGATCGCCACCGTGTAGCGATTGCCGAACTTCGCATCGAGCATCTTGAAGAACTGCTCGAGCTGGCGATCGGTGCGCATGACCATGTCCGCCGCTTCGAGCGAGTCGGGACCGTACGAGTGACCGGCGTAATCCGGCGACGACAGGCCGACGTAGAGGATGTCGGGCGTGCCGTCTTCGGTACCGAGCTTCTCCGCATCGAGGATCTTTTCGGCAAAACCGAGGACGTAGTCGTTGCCGAACGGCGTTGCGGTCAACGCCTCGATGCTCTTGATCGGATGCGGGAAAGCGACGCCGAGGCCTTCGCGCGCGGTCTTGTATTTCCGGAGCGATTCCGGATCGTGGGTCAGCTTCGCGAGATCGGCGGCGGGGATGAAATCCGACTGCACCCATTCCGGATGCGCCTTCACGAGCGCCGGCACCGTCTTATTGAACTCGTCGAGGAGCGGCTTGTTGAATCGATAGTAGGAGCTGGACGTGAAGCCCGGAACGTCTGCCTCGAACCAGTACGCCGCGGTTGCTTTGCGGCCCGCCATCAGGATCGCCGCACGATCCTTCAGCGCGACGCCGATCACCTTCGAACCCGCGAATCGTTCGCCGACGCGATCGCCGAGGGTGTCGGAGGCGAGGTTCATGGGGGAGAAGCCGCCTTTCGAGCGCGCGTCGCCGACGCAGTACTCCGCCTCGGCGTTGTTGCGATCGAACCAGTTGTTGCCGACGATGCCGCTGCGCGAGGGCGTGTAGCCGCTGCCGATCGCCGCGTGGCCCGGGCCGGTGTACGTCGTCGCGTAGGAGTACAACGCGCGGCGGAAATTCGCCCCGTTCTTCAGCGCGCGATTCAATCCGCCTTCGGAAAGGTACGGCGCGAAACGCGTCACGTACTCGTAGCGGAACTGATCGATGGAGATCACGACCACAAGGTCGGGACGCTGCGTCGCCGGCGCGGGATTCTGTGCGGCGAGCGGGAGCGCGAGCAGGACGAGAAGGAACGCGAGGCGTCGCATCGGCATGAGGCGAAAGCTGTCACGAACGAGCCCGCCTGTTCAAGTGCCGCGCGTAAAGAAGGTGCAAGCGCACGAGGACGCCACGCGGTTTTTACGATCGCGAGCAGAGGAGTTGTCGGTGCGGCGGCTACAGATGGACCATGAACAGTACCGACATCTTCCACGTCCCGGCGCCCGGCGGCGCCGCCATCGGCGCCATTACCGGACTCGACTCGCTCTCCCGCGCCTACGCGCGCATTCCGCGCCGCGAAGACGAGCCGTTCTTCCAATCCGTGCAACGCGCGTTCGACCTCCGCTGCGAAGTCTCGGATGGAGACCGCGCGCGCATTCCGGCCAGCGGACCGGTGATCGTCGTCGCGAATCATCCGTTCGGCGCCGCCGAAGGCATCGTGCTCGCCAGCATCCTCGGCGGCATCCGCAGCGACGTCAAAGTGATGGCCAACCATCTGCTCGGGCGCATCCCCGAATTCCACGAGACGCTGATCCTCGTCGATCCTTTCAACCCCGGCGCGAACGCGAGCAACATCCAGGGCATGCGCCGCGCGCTCGCGCATCTGCACGGCGGTGGCATGCTAATCGTCTTCCCGGCCGGCGCCGTCTCGCATTGGCAGCCGCGTCATCGCGGCATCGCCGATCCGCCGTGGAGTCCCGCCGTCGCGCGCCTCGCGCGGAAGACGAAGGCGAGCGTGCTGCCGGTGTACTTCCCCGGCTCGAACGGACCGCTGTTCCAGCTCGCGGGCCTCGTGCATCCGACGCTGCGCACGGCGCTGCTGCCCAAGGCGCTGCTCGACCGCCGGCACACGACGATCGAGATGCGCATCGGCTCGGCGATTCCGTCGGTGCGGCTCGCACGCTTCGACAGCGACGAAGCGATGACCGCGCATCTGCGCCGGCTCACGTATGTGCTCGCGCATCGCCAGGCGCAGACGCCGCGCGTCGATCGCACCGCGCGGCAACCGATCGCGCCGGCGATTGCACGCGAGACGCTCGCTGGCGAGATCGCGTCGCTGCCGGCGAACGCGCATCTCGCGGCAAACGGCGATCTCGAAGTCTTCCTCGCCACGGCGGACCAGATTCCGAACGTATTACTGGAGATCGGCCGCCTGCGCGAGATCACGTTCCGCGGCGCGGGCGAAGGCTCGGGCAAGGCACGCGATCTCGACTCGTACGACGCGTTCTATCGCCATCTCTTCGTGTGGAACCGCGCGACGAACGAGCTGGTCGGCGCCTATCGCCTCGGTCTCGTCGACGAGATCGTGGAGCGATACGGGTCGGCCGGGCTCTACACCTCGACGCTGTTCCGCTACTCGTCGCGCTTCTTCGAGGCCGTCGGGCGCGCGTCGGTCGAGATGGGACGCTCGTTCGTGCGGCCGGAGTATCAGAAGAGCTTCTCGCCGCTGCTCCTGCTGTGGAAAGGCATCGGCGCGTTCGTCAGCCGCAATCCGAAATACTGCGTGCTCTTCGGACCGGCGAGCATCAGCAACGACTTCCATCCGCAGTCGCGCGGCCTGCTCGCGCGCTATCTGATGGAGCGCACCGCGGCGCCGGAGATCGCGCCCTTCGTGACGCCGCGCCGCCGCTTCCGGCAGCGCCCCGATGCTATGGTCGACGGCGAGATCGCGGCGCTCGAGGATCTGCAGGAGATGATCGCCGGCATCGAGGCCGGGCAACGCACGGTGCCGGTGCTGCTGCGCCAATACCTCAGCCTCGGCGGCCGCGTCGCAGCGCTGAACGTCGATCCTGATTTCAGCGAAGTGCTCGACGCGCTCGTGCTGGTCGACCTGCGCCGGACGGACGAGAAGACGCTCGGGCGCTACATGGGGAACGCGGAAATGAAGGCGTTCCGCGCGCTCCACGGTAGGTGAGCGGGCGTCCCGCCCGCGTGCAGCGGTACGTCTCGTGCCGCTGCCGTGAGCGACAGGAAGAGGCCGCCGGGCGGGACGCCCGACGGCTTGCGGGCGGGGACGCCCGCTCACCTCTTGCTGAAGATCGCCGAGAACTCCCGCGACGGCGGCGCCTCGGCGGCGAAGTCGAACGTTCCCTTCTCCGTCATCTCCTTCGCCGCGCGTTGGAACGCGCCGAGGGCGGCGCGCATCAACGCGGGTCCGACGCTGACGCGTTTCACGCCGAGGGCCTGGAGTTGCGCGACGTTGAGGCGCAGGCTCGGCGATCCCATGAGCACGTTCACGGGGCGGTCGACATTGCGCACCACGGCCGCGATGTCTTCCTCGGTCGCCAGGCCGGGCGCATACAACACGTCCGCCCCCGCTTCCTGATACGCCTGCAGGCGCTCGATCGTGTCCTTCAGATCGGGACGGTTGTGCAGGAAGTTCTCGGCGCGCGCGGTGAGCGTGAACGGGAACGACAATGAACGCGCCGCCTCGACTGCCGCACGCACGCGTTCGACGGCGAGATCTTTCTCGTAGATGTAGCCGCCGCCGTCATCTTCGATCGAACCGCCGACGACGCCCGCTGCGGCAGCCATGCGGATCGTCTCCGCGGCGACGGCCGGCGCATCGCCCCAACCGTTGCCGAGGTCGGCGTTGACCGGGATGTTCGTGCCGGCGGCGAGCGCGGCGAGATGGGCCATCATCCGATCGCGATCGATCGTGCCGTCCGGCTGGCCTTCGGTGAACGCGTAGCCCATCGACGTCGAGGCGAGCGCCTCGAAGCCGGCGTGCTCGAGCAGGCATGCGGTGCCGACGTCCCACGGATTCGGGATGAGGAAGAGGCCGTCGCGTTGGTGCAGCGCGCGGAAACGCTCCGCTTTCTCCGCCTGCATCATTGCTTGCTCCGCAGCAGCTTGCGCACTTTCGACTCGCTGCAGTTGCCGTGCGGCACGCGCGCGAGCGCTTGCGAAACGGTGCGCAGGTCTTCGTCGCTGCCGCGGAACTTGAACGTCTCCTTGCCGTCGCTCAGCCAGAATTCGTCCTGTCCGACGAGCGCCTTCGCCATGCAATGCACAACGACGCTGTCGAGCTTCTGCTCGTCCACCGAAATCGCCGAGGAGGAGACGCAGAGGCTGGAGGGATTCCACTCCTCGCCGCTCGCGAAGAGCTTGAGATTGACGCACGTCTCGCCGGGCGCGGGCGGCGCCGAAGTCCACATCGCCGCGGCGGGGGGCGCCGGCGGCGGCGCAGGAGCGGCGACTTTCGCCGGGGCGGGCGGTGCGGGCGGAGGCGGTGGCGCGGGGGCGAGCGGCGCCTTCATCAACATCGCGCGGATCACCGAGTCGGGCACGTTCGCCGCCTTCAGCTGGATGAGCGCGTCCGTCGACGTATCGAACTTCGCGTCGGACCGCTCGATCTTGAGCGTCACGACGTCCGGCGAGAGGCCGGCGGCCACCATCCGCGTCACGGCGCCGTTGTCCAGCACCTCGGCCAGGAGCAAGAGCAGAAGGAGCTTGCGCATCGGGCGCAATCGTATCGCTTACGCGGCCTCGCTACGCATCACCGTCTTCCGCCCGATGCGCGCCGTGTGGCCGCGCCAGGTCACCTTGTTGTTGAAGTACGGTACGAACTGCGCGCCGAACTGCAGCAGGTCGAGCACGGGCACGCACGCGAGTCCGCGCAGGCGGATGCGGGCGCCGGTCGCGCGCGAAAGCATCGCCACCTGCGCGATGCGTACCGCGGCCACCGCGGGCGGCAACGCGAGCGCCGCCGAGCTACCGGATGCGAGTCCCACGACCGATGCGAGCACGGAAAGCGGCAGCGGGAAAACGAGCAGCTCGGCGGCGTACATCTTCCGAGAGAAC
>JAFAVZ010000252.1 GCA_019242175.1 Acidobacteriota bacterium | reverse complement strand
TGGATCTCGGACATCGAGAAGGATCATCCGGAGATCGCGTATGAGAACGCGATCAACTCCATGATCCAGAAGTACGCGAAGCTGAAGAGCGCCACGGCGGCCATCATCCGCCGGCGTGAGGATCTCGACGCGCGCTACAAGAGCGCGACCGCGGAGCTCGCGCAGACCGAGGCGGAGTTGAACACGGCGGTCGAGACGAGCCAGGATGATCTGGCCGTCGTGCTGATCCAGAAGAAGAACCAGCTCACGACGGAGATCGCGGAGCTGAAGACGGACATGGAGACAGCGCACTCCGACGCGGAGTCGGCCAAGAGCTCGCTCCTCTCCGTGCAGAAAGAGATCAAGAACCTCAAGGCCGAGCGCGACTCGATGCTGGCCAAGATGTAGTCGGCTCAGGCCCGGATGAAGATCCAGGAGCAGCTCGACGGCCTCTCCGTGGACGACGAAGTGCGCGCGCTGGACAACGTGCGCTCGCACATCAAGAACACGATCGCCGAGGCGAATTTGACGAAGGAGCTTTCCGATTCTTCGCTCGACGCGCGCCTGGCGAACCTGCGCAACCAGACCGGCGACGTGCAGGCGAAGCAGGAGCTCGCCGCGCTCAAGGCGCGCAAAGCCGCGCAGCAGGGCCAATCGCAGAAAACCATGTAGAAAGCAGCTCTCAGTTCGTAGTTCGCAGTTCTCAGTCCGGGAAGGCTCGGGCCGAAAGCCCTCGCGTTCCTTTTCCTGAGAACTAAGAACTGCGAACTGAGAACTACCCGCCGCAGAAAGCGACCTGATCGCACTCGGTGGAATGGAGGAGGTCACAACCATGCGTCTCACTCCCTTTGCGAAACTCTTCATCACCGTCGTCGTCCTGGCGGTCCTCGGTTATGCGGTGTGGAACTACAAAGGCTCCGCGATCCGCAAGTGGGCCACTGGCAAGGACGCCGGCTCGACGACCACCACGGCCGGCAGCTCGGGCGACGTTTCCTCGAACGACTTCAATGCCCTCAAGAACGCGCCGCCCGATCCGGGCCGCGACGCGGGCTCCACGGGCGTCACGCCCGTCGCGCTCACGAGCGGCGGCCGTCTCAATCGCCCGCTCGTCGTGGCGATCAACACGTGGGCCGGCCACGCGCCGGGCATCGTCTTCAACAACGGCATGGAGCCGAGCTCCAGCTCGCTCTATCAGAAGCGCTACAACCAGGAAGTGAAGTTCGTCCTGATCGAGGATCCGGCGGCGAAGCTGGCCGCGTTCCGCAAGGGCGACATCGACATCATGTGGGACACGGTCGACAACTGGGCCCGCGAAGCCTCGGTGCTCGCGGAGAACAACCAGAAGGCCAAGTCGATCATCATGCAGGACTGGTCGCGCGGCGGCGACGGCATCGTCTCCCTCGCCTCGATCAACTCCGTCGAGCAGCTGAAGGGCCATCGCATCGCGTGCACGCAGTTCACGCCGTCGCACTTCCTGCTGCTCTATCTGCTGTCGCAGTCCGGCCTCTCGCCGCAGGATCGCAACGACGTCGAGAAGGGCATCATCTTCACGCAGGACGCTCCGGCCGCCGCGGCGATGTTCAAGGCGAAGCAGGTCGACGCGGCCGTGACGTGGGAGCCGGATCTCTCCGCCTCCGTCGAGGCCCGCGGCGATGAGGCGCACATCCTGGTCTCCACGACCGCGGCGACGAACATCATCGCCGACACGCTCGTCGCCCGGCAGGACGTCGTCGACTCCGCGCCGCAGACGATGGCCGATTTCGTCCACGGCTGGTTCGACGGCATCGAGATGATCAAGCAGGATCCGACCGGCTCGTACAACGTCGTCGGAAAGGCTCTCAAGCTCGATGCCGACACGGTCTCGGGCATGCTCTCCGGCCTCAAGCTCACGCCGTATGCAGACAACGCGCAGTTCTACGGTCTGAACGGCGGCAAGCCGCACTACGAGACGCTGTTCGACACCGCCTTCGTAATCTGGCGCAAGAAGGGGCTCGTCACGCGTCCCGTCGAGGCGAAGGACTGGGCCGACGCGCGCTTCATCCAGAGCCTCGCCGCTTCTTATCCGGGCGCGAAGGTGCAGGAGGCGAAGATCGCTCCGGCCACCGCGGGCAAGAACGAACGGGCCATCATCAACAAGCAGATCGACATCCACTTCACGCCGAACTCGGACGAGATCATGCCCGGCTCCTTCTTCGTCCTCGACTCCCTCGGCGAGACGATGACGTCGTTCGGCAACACGTACCTCCGCGTCGAGGGCAACACCGACTCGACCGGATCGTCGTCCACGAACCTGACGCTGTCGCAGCGCCGCGCGCTCGCGGTGAAGAACTACATCCTCCAGAACTTCCCGAACATCGAGGCCGCCCGTTTCCAGACGATCGGCCGCGGCTCGTCGAACCCGATCGCCGACAACGCGACGGAAGCGGGCCGGCAGATGAACCGCCGCACGGAGATCAAGGTGGTGCTGGCGACGCAGTAAAAAATGTAGGGCCGGCTCTCCAGCCGGCCCAGCGTCGATATTGGGCCGGCTGGAGAGCCGGCCCTACATTTCAGCTATGCGCAAACAATCGCTTTGGGCCATCCGCCAGCCGATTCCTCGCGGGACGTCGCTCTGGCTCGGCTTCGTCATGCCGATCGTCGTGCTCGCGGCGTGGTGCGTCATCTCGTACGGGCGGCTCGCGCCGCCCGACTTTCTCCCCTCGCCGACGGAAGTCATCCGCGGCACGCTGCAGCTCTTCCTCCAGTACGACCTCATGGGCGCGATCCTCACGTCCACCCGGCGCATCGTGCTGGCGTTCCTGCTCGCCGCCGCGCTCGCGTTGCCGCTCGGCATCCTGATGGGCGCCTTCGCGCCGATGTTCCACCTCTTCGAGTCGATCATGGCGCCGTTGCGTTACATGCCGATCTCGGCGTTCATCCCGCTCCTCATCCTCTGGTTCGGCATCTACGAGAAGCAGAAGATCGCCTTCCTCTTCCTCGGCGTCTTCGTCTATCTGTTGCCGGTCGTCGTGTCGGCGATCCGCATGGTGCCGGAGGAGTTGGTGCAGACGGCATTGACGCTCGGAGCGTCGAAGATGCAGGTCATCCGCACCGTCCTCGTGCCGGCCGCGCTGCCGGAGATCTTCGACTCCTTCCGCGTGATGAACGCCATCAGCTGGACGTACGTCATCCTCGCCGAGGCTGTGAATCCGGAGCATGGGTTGGGATACATGGTCGAGCTGGCGCGGACGCATCAGAAGGCGTCGTGGTCGTTCGCCGGATTGATCGTCATCGGCGGCATCGGCATCCTCACCGACCAGCTGATCCGCGGAATCTCGACGGTGCTGTTCAAGTGGCGGGAGAGCATATGAGCAGCGAAGTGAAGGGCGAGCCGGGGACGGTCGCCGTCGAGTCGGCGCAGCAGAAGAAGGGCTCGTACGTCGCGAAGCAATCGACGCAGCAGCCGAAGCTGCGCATCGAAGACCTCGGCGTCACTTACGTCGACCGCGCGGGCAAGACGACCGAGGCGGTGCGGGAAGTGACGCTCGATATCGAGGACAAGCCTGGCTGCGGCGAGATCATCGTCTTCCTCGGTCCCTCCGGCTGCGGCAAGTCGACGATTTTGAAAGCCGTCGCCGGCATCCTTCCGCCGACGCGCGGCCAGGTCGTCGTCGACGGCCAACCGGTGGTTGACGTCGGCCGCGATCGGGGCATGGTGTTCCAAACGTACACGTCGTTCGGCTGGCTCACCGTGCGAGACAACGTCGAGTACGGGCTCAGGCTGCAGGGCATCCCGAAGGAGCAACGGCGGCAACAGTCGGACAAGTACCTGAAAGCCGTCGGCCTCTACGACTTCGCCGATCGTTACCCGAAGGACTTGTCCGGCGGCATGAAGCAACGCGTGGCCATCGCGCGGACGCTGATCAACAAGCCGAAACTCGTCCTGATGGATGAGCCGTTCGGCGCGCTCGATCCGCAGACGCGTTGGGGCATGCAGAGTCTTCTCCTCGACATCTCGCGCGAGGAAGACAACACGATCCTCTTCGTGACGCACGACGTCTCGGAGGCCGTGTACCTCGCGGACACGATCTACGTGCTCGCGCCGCGGCCGACGCACATCCTGCATCGCGTGGACGTGCCGTTCTTCGCGACGCGCGACGTGGGCCTGAAGAGCTCGACCGAGTTCCGGAACGTGGAGAAGAAGCTGTTGGATCTGATTTACGCGCCGGCAACATAGGAGAGCGGGCGTCTCGCCCGCGACCGGCGGACGTCCTCGTCCGACGGCGAGCAGCACGCGTGACCGCGGCACGAGACGTACCGCGGCCTGCGGGCGGGACGCCCGCGCACCATTACAATGCCTTCAGTGCAGCCCCCGCCCAAGCCGCCCCAGAAGGTCAACGACGCCATCCGCGAGACGGCGAGGGAGGCGTTGCAGAGCGCCGTCTTCGAGAAACGCCCGTACCTCAAGATGGCGTTCGCGAATCCGTACAACCTCTCGCTCCTCATCGGCGGCATCGCGGCGTCGATCCTCACCGTGAATCCGTTGCCGGCCTTGCTCGCCGTCGGCGGCGAGGCGTTGTGGTTGCTGCACGCGCCGGAGTCGAAGACGCTTCGCCGGCTGTTGTGGGATCCGCGGTTCGAGAAGATCCGCGTCGCGATCGAAGCCGAGGAGCGCGCGGAGCGGATGAAGTACCTGCCGCAGAAAGAAAAGGATCGCGTCAACCGCCTCGTCTCGAAGCAGTGGGAGATCCAGCGGCTGGCGAACGAGAACCCGTCCTTCACCGGCGACCTGTTGCGCGGCGAGCTGGTGAAGACGCACAAGCTCGTCGACTCCTTCCTCCAGGTCGCGCTCACCGTCTCGCGGTACGACACGTATCTCGGCACGGTCGATCTCGGCGCGTTGGAGCGCGACCGCGAACGGTATCGCGATCGGGCCGCGGCGGAGAAACTGACCGACCAGGAACGCTCGCTGGCGAAGAAGAACTTCGAAGTCATCATGAAGCGCATCGACAAGCTGCGGGACATCCGCAGCTACCTCAACGTCGCGCGCGCGCAGCTCGACCTCATCGAGAACTCCTTCCAGCTCATCGCCGACCAGATCGTGACGATGCAGTCGCCGGGCGAGCTCTCCGGCCAGCTCGACGACCTCCTCGACGGCGTGGAGTCGATCCAGCAGACGGCCGCGGACACCGAGAAGCTCCTCAATACTTTGGAGGCATAGCCGTTCATGGCCGAAACGAATCTCCCCCAGTGGGCGGAGGATCTCCGCCGCCGCTACATCCGCGGCGAAGCCTCGATCTTCGTGCTGCACGGCAACGTGTACGACGTCGTGATCGACGGCGACCGCACGCTCACCCTCACCGACTTCCTCGGCAAAGTGCTGTTGAAGGAGTCGAAGGACACCGTCGCGGTCTACAACGTCGCGACCGGCGTGCGTTTCCTGAAGCGCGCGAAAGACGTCGGCAATCTCGAAGACCTCATCCTCCAAACCGAGAAGCCGCGGGTGCTCGGCGCCATCGAGAAGATGCTGATCGCCGGCTCGAAAGTCGCGGCGATCCTCGAATACGCGGAAGTCATCGCGCCCGCCGGCGATCCGAACTTTCAGAGTGAAGCCGATCGCGCCGCGGTCGTGACGCTGCATCGCTGGTCGTTCCTCCCCGAGATCGAGACGGGCGACAACGTCGTGATCCTCATCGCCGAGAACCTGACCGAGCTCGCGCCGAAGCTGGTGTCGAATCCGAAGGTCGCGGTCGTCGACGTGCCGATGCCCGATCGCGACATGCGCCGCGCGGCCGCGCGCCTCGCGGACAAACGGATGTCGGAGAAAGACGCCGACCGTTACGCGGAGATCACCGCCGGTCTCAAGACGATCCAGATCCTCTCGATCCTCACGCCGCCGCCGGCGACCGAAGACGAGGCGCGCGAACGCGAGTCGTTCATCGGCCGCATCCTCACCGGCCCCGACGCCGCGGAACGGGCGAAGAAGCTCGCCGCGCTCACGTCCGGCATGAGCCAGGACGAGATCACGAAGCTGATCGCGCCCGGCGTGCAGCCGGCCGCGGTGCCGATGACCGCGGACGAAGGCCGGCGGCCGGAAGTCGACGCGCTGATCTCGCGCCGCAAGCGGGAGATCCTGGAGCGCGAATGCTTCGGCCTCGTCGAATTCGTCGAGCCGGAGCACGGATTCGAAGTCGTCGGCGGTATGGACGAAGTGAAGAAAGATCTCGCGGTGATCGCGAAAAGCATCCGTGACGGCGAGACGAATCGCGTCCCGATGGGCCTCCTCTTCACCGGCCCGATGGGCACGGGCAAGACGTTCGTGGCCGAGGCTTTTGCGCGAGAGTGCGGGCTGCCGACGATCAAGTTGAAGAACTTTCGCTCGAAGTGGGTCGGCGCGACGGAAGGCAATCTGGAGAAGATCCTGAACGTGATCAAGGCGATCGGCCAGGTCGTCGTGATCATCGACGAAGGCGACCGCGCGTTCGGCAACACGGATGGCGAAGGCGACGGCGGCACGTCCTCGCGTGTCATCGCCCGCATCAAAGAGTTCATGTCCGACACGTCGAATCGCGGGCGCATCCTCTTCCTCGTGATGACGAATCGGCCGGACAAGCTCGACGTCGACCTCAAACGTGCCGGCCGCCTCGACCGCAAGATCCCGTTCCTCTACTCGCAGACGGCCGAGGAAGTGGAGAACGTGGCGAAGGCGCTGGTGCGCAAGAACAAGATCAGAACGACCGTCGACTTTCCGTCGATCCGCGACGGCTTCTCGTCGAAGCTGATCGGCTACTCGAACGCGGACGTCGAAGCCGTGATCCTGATGGCGAACGACGACGCCGCGCGCGACGACGCCACGGAAGTCGCGGCCGAGCGCTTCACGCGCGCCGCCTCCGACTACTTTCCGAGCCGCGACGCGGAGCTCCTCGAGTACATGGAGCTGCTGGCCGTGTTCGAGGCGTCTTCGCGACGTCTGCTGCCGCCGAAATATGCCGGGATGACTCCCGAAGAGCTCGACATCCGTCTACGCCATCTTCGCGCGATCGTAGGGGGAAGAAGGTAAGGACTGGTCTCGTTTTTTACACGTGCCCGTAATCTTCAACCGGTAGAATCGGAAACGTCCATGTCACTCCTTGCAGAAAGAAAAGGTCCGCCCGCTCCGCTCCCCCGTCTCGAAGGAAAGGAAGTCCTCATCGGCTCCGATCCGTCGATCGCCAAAGTCAAAGGCGTGATGTTCGGCGGCCGCAAGGCCTTCCTCCTCGCCACCGTCGGCGAGGCCGGGATGCAGGAGCTCGTCGCGAAGCTCTCCCCCCGCACCGCCCAATACACGAAAACGCCGCTGGCCTCGGGCTGGTGCGAGTTCGAGACGCTCATCGAGCTCGACCGCGCCATCTACGAGATGCTCAAGGCGAAGTACCCGAACGTGCTGGCCCTCATCGGCGCGGCGTCCGCGGAGCTCGGCATCGGCCGCGTGTACAAGTCCCTGGACAGCGAAGAGCTGACGAAGTTCCTGGAGAACATCGCGCTCTTCCACAACCAGTATCAGAAGTTCGGCGCCGTCCGTTTCGAGAAGACTCCGAGCGGCGCGCGCATGATCTACTCCAAGTATCCCTGCTACAGCCCCATCTTCTGCGCCTCGGCCTTCGGCTTCTTCCTCGAGGCGATCCTTCGCCACGGCGGCACCGAGCCGACCGTGCAGGAGACGAAGTGCCAAACCCTCGGCGATCCGTCGTGCACTTTCGAAATGACGTGGAAGTGAGATAGTTACTGGTTGCTCGCGCCCGCGCCTGGAACGCACCGAAGCGCAAGTAACCAGCAACTAGTAACCAGCAACCAGCAACCAGCCCCAAAATGCTCTTCCACCAGTTCTACCTCGGCTGCCTCGCCCACGCCTCGTACCTGATCGGCGACGGCGGAGAAGCGGCGATCGTCGACCCGCAGCGCGACGTCGATCAATACATCGACGAAGCCGCGCGGCTCGGCCTGCGCATCCGCTACATCATCGAGACGCATCTGCATGCGGATTTCGTGAGCGGGCATCGCGAGCTCGCGGCGCGGACCGGCGCGCAGATCGTCATCGGTGCCGAGGCGAATGCGGAGTTTCCGCATGTGGCGGCTCGCGATGGCGGAACGTTGCGCGTCGGCTCGTTGCTGCTGCGCGCGATCGCGACGCCCGGCCACACGCCGGAAGGGATGTCGTGGCTCGTGGTCGAAGACGGCCGACCGCGGAAGCTGCTCACCGGCGACACGCTGTTCATCGGCGACGTCGGCCGGCCCGATCTCGCCGGCGGCCGCGGCTTCACGCCGGAGTCGATGGCGTCGATGCTCTACGACTCGCTGCACACGAAGATCCTCACGCTGCCCGATGACGTGGAAGTCTTTCCCGCGCACGGCGCCGGCTCCGCGTGTGGCAAGAACATCTCGAAGGAACGCTCGTCCACGCTCGGCATCCAACGCCGCACGAACTGGGCTTTGCGTCCGATGCCGCGCGAGGAATTCGTCGACTTGCTGACGACCGATCTTGCCGCGGCGCCTGCGTACTTTCCGTACGACGCGGAGCTGAATCGGCGCGGCGTGCGCGCGCTTTCCGAGGTGACGGCGCCGCTATTGACTGCTGATGAAGTGCCGCCTGCAGCGACGCTGCTCGACGTCCGCGATGCCGCCTCCTTCGCGCGCAACCACGCCGCCGGCGCGATCAACATCGGCCTCGGCGGCCAGTTCGCTTCCTGGTGCGGAACGCTGCTGTCGCCGTCCGAGCCGGTCGTCGTGATCGGCGAAACCGAGGCGCAGACGGAGGAAGCGGTGATGCGCCTGGCGCGCGTCGGCTTCGAGAACGTCGTCGGCCGCATCACGGACGACGCGGCGAATGAGTTGCCGCGCGCGTCGATGGAACAGATCACGGTCGAAGAGCTGCATGCGCGCGGCGGCAACGTGCTCGACGTCCGCAACGCCGGCGAGTTCGCAGACGGCCACGTCCCCTCCGCCCTCCCCATCCCGCTCGCGCAACTGCCGCAGCGTCTCGCCGAACTGCCCGACGCGCCGTTCGCGGTGATCTGCGCCGGCGGCTATCGGTCGTCGATCGCCGCGAGTCTGCTCGCGCGCGCTGGCCACGAGGGAATCGCGGACGTGATCGGCGGAACCTCGGCGTGGGTGAAGAGCGGGCTGCCGGTCGCGAACGGCTAAGCCCGTCGCCCGGTACGTTTCCTGCTATGCGAGCCCTGGGATGAACGATCCGACGGCGGTTGCGAGCGCGCAGGAGCGCGTGCAGGAGATGATCGAGGCGGGCGCGCCGTTGCGCGAGACGCTGGACGAGCTCGTGCGCCTCGTCGAGAACGACACGGCCTCCGGCATGCTCGCGTCCATTCTCCTGCTCGAAGGCAATCAGCTGCGCCACGGAGCCGCGCCGTCATTGCCCGATGCTTACAACGCGGCGATCGACGGGATCGAGATCGGCCCCGAGGTCGGCTCGTGCGGGACGGCGGCGTTTCACGACAAGACGGTCGTCGTGTACGACATCGCGACGAATCCGTTGTGGGCGAACTTCAAGGAGCTCGCGCTCGCGCACGGTCTGCGCGCCTGCTGGTCGACGCCGATCCACGGCCGCGACGGCCGCATCCTCGGCACATTCGCAAACTACTACCCGGTGGTGCGCGACCCGAATCCGATCGATCGCGTGTTGACGGAACAGGTCACGCGGACGGCGGCCGAGGCGATCGAACGCTCGCTGTCATCCTGAGCCCCGCAGAGGGCGAAGGATCTTCCGGCACGTGCGCTCACCGTTCCTGCCAGGAGATCCTTCACAGTCTTCGCTGCTCAGGATGACAGGTGTGCGCTAGCCGCTAACTGCGCCCGTCTCGAACAGATCACGCGCACCGCGCGGAAGCGATCGAACCCGCGCTGTCATCCTGAGCCCC
>JAFAVZ010000221.1 GCA_019242175.1 Acidobacteriota bacterium | reverse complement strand
AGGCGCTCGTCATCCGCCGTATAGGCGTAGATCATCTTGGGCGACGTGCTCGTGCTGACGTGCACGGCGTTCATCATCCCGACGGCGTCGTACTTGTAGTGCTGATCGCTCCAGTCGGTGACGTTCCCGGCGCTGTCGTACGTCATGCCCGGGAGGCGGTTGGTCGTGTCGCTGGGCGACAGCGTGGTCGTCTGCTGCGCCTCCACTTTCGTCATCGTGGCGAGGTTGCCGTAGACGTCGTAGGTGAACGTCTGGGTCTGATAGTCGACCTGATTCGGACTCTGCACTTTCGCCGACGTCAGCCGGCTGAGCGTGTCGTAGGAGTACGTCTCGCCGCCGATCCTGGCGATGTTACCGGCGCCGTCATAAACGTACGGCCCAGCCGTCCACGAAAAGGGGCCGGCGTTGGGTTGCGGCTGGAGATGGCGGAGCGCCGCCACCGCCTGAGGGACGGCGGGAACCGCCGTGGACTCCTGCGCCGAGGACGAGACCGAGAGCACGAGAGACAGAGCTGCAAGCACGAGTCGGCGCATCATTTCACCCCGTTCCGAAGCTCTTCGAGGTCGACCTTGAAGATCGTCATGCCTGAGGTGATGGTGGGCCGCGTGTAGGTGATGGATGGGAGACCGAGCGCCGCACGAGCCGCCGCCAGGGCGGAGCATTGATCTGCGCGATCATCGCACTCCCGATCGCCGGCATGAAGTTGGGTTGCCATAGCATGCTCTGGCCAGCCGTATAACCGAGCGCATCGATCGCCTGCCGCAGCTCCGCGATGGAGGCTCGCGCGCGGCAAGCGCGAATGACGACGGTGCCATGCCACCAAACCCAACATTACTTCTGGATATACACGATGAACCGATCATTACTCAAGCCTAGCGGATACGCTCCGGCTTCATAGATATCAGTGAGAACAGCGAATGGTCCGCGACCACGCTGCTCTCGGCCAGCCAGCGCTTCGATGATGGCGTTCCAAAAATCCTCATCTACGTCGCATACTAGGTGCCTGATTGTCTTCAGCAGCCGGGGATTGGCGTCGACTTCTACGCTGGCCGGGCTCGGAACGAGCCTACCTGAGATAACGGATGGGTTGCCTTGAAACGGAAAAAGTGGCGGCCTGACAAGCTCGGGACACGAGCGTGAAACCTGGTGCTGGCATTCGCTCGCTAATCTCCCAAGCATCTGTCGCCAGGCGCCTTGCGGATAGTTCAGATCTCCGGCTGGTTCAAAAGAATTGATTCGTGGGTAAATCTCGGCCAAGGCCGCCCAGCCACCATCCACAAACTCTACCAACTCAGTGTCACGCAATAACCAACGATCACCCAAGACGTCGAATAATGTGGCAAGAAGTGTACGAATCTCCTCGAACGGAGGTTCAACAAGTGATTGCCAACGCATCGCTCTGGCTTGCAGAACTTTCCGGCGAATCTCAGCCGTGCCAAAACCATAGTCTCCGTCAACAATATCGAACGATACTTGAGCCTCTCGCGTCATTGGAAATTCCCCAAAATCCGCCACTCATCCCCTACTTGCTGAACGATTTTCGTCGCACCATCAATCAAAACAATACCGATACCGGTGCGTGCGGAGCCCCAGACAGTCTGCCCTCCGATATTACCGATCGGAAGGATTTTCCCACCCGGGACAAACTGCTCTAAAGCACGCGAGAGAGCTTAGAGGTTATTCATGAATGTATTCGCGCCGTTACGAGCCATATTCATAGCAGTCTGAAAGATCTTGCCATCGTTCTTACTTGTCTGCTCAATCAGCTTCACGGTCGCCGCAGCGGCGGTGGCGGCGCGCCATGCTTGATAAGTGCCATAGCCAACGCTCCCAAGTTCCGCCAACCCATATCCCGCCGCTACCAAGGTTGCGCCAACTGTGGCGCCCATGAAGCGCGCATGTAACCGCTCGAAATATTGATTCGTGGTCATCTGACCACGTACGACCGCCAGCTGTTCATCCATGAGAAGCTGGTCGTAGGCTGCCTCGCTGATCTTGCCTGTCACATCGACATAGCGAAGCGGTGCGTTCCGCGCATAAGCGTAACGGTTCCAGCGTTGAGGTTCGGCGAGATGGCGGCCAAAGGCGCGTTGATCGTCCTCATTTCCCTTCTGAAGCTCTCAGAATTTGTCGGGATCCACCTCCAAGAACCGCCCCCTTCTTATGCTTAGCGGCGCGGCCTCTTGTTCGCGCATCTCCTCATAGCGGAAGGAGTTGAACGATTCCGGCTCGATCGAGAAGCGAGTCTCGTAGCAGAGTGCTTTTTCGGCGAAGAGCACCAGAGAGACGGCCGCTAAGAAGAGGATCAGCTTGCGCACGAGTCGCCGTCGATTCTACTCGTCGGCGCGGCGCAGCGCGTCCCACTTCGAGCCGCGGGAACGCATCGGAGTCGCGGCCGCCGGGGTGCGTTGATGCTCGCTCGGATGCGATGCGGCGTGCACCTTCTTCAGCTCGATCGGGATCACGTTCGTGTACCGCTGCGTCGTGCTGATCTTCGCGTGACCGAGCAGCTGCTAGACCTCGCGCACGCCGGCGCCGTTTTCCAGCAGATGGATCACGCACGAGTGCCGGAGGACGTGCGGAGTGACGTGCTTCACGATGCCGGCGCCGCGGATCGCCGGCGCGAGGATGTAGCGCGCGATGCCATGGGCGGTGACGCGGTTGCCGAGGTCGTCGACGAAGAGCGTGCGTGCGTCGCACGGCGCAGCGACGCGCCGCGTCTGCACGTACCGCTGCGTAAGCTTCGCTGCGACGCGGCCGATCGGCACGACGCGATCCTTCTTCCCTTTGCCTTGTCGGATAAGCAGCGTGCGGCCGCCGAAGTCGATATCCGCCAGGTCGAGCCGCACGAGCTCACCGATGCGCAGCGCCGACGAGTAGAGGACTTCGAGCACGGCGCGATCGCGCAGCTGCGTCTCGGGATCGCAGACCTCGAGGATCGCTTTCACTTCCGCTTGCGTGAGGTACGGCGGCAACGTCTTCTGCATCGGCGTCGGCCGCACGTGCTCGAACGGATCGAGCAGCACGAGCTGGTGATGGGCGGCCCATCGGAAGAACTGCGC
>JAFAVZ010000067.1 GCA_019242175.1 Acidobacteriota bacterium | reverse complement strand
GGAGCGGGCCGTTGTAATCCTTGTTCCGTTCGAAGAGGTCGATGAGGAAGTCGAGATCGTGACCGTCGTAGGGTCCGAGGTAACGGAAGCCGAGCTCCTCGAAGAGAGTGCCCGGAACGACCATGTTCTTCAGCACCTGCTCCATGTCGTGCGCCAGGCCGTGCAGCTTGCCGCCGACGAGCGGGATGCGGTCCATCACGCCTTTGGCCAGGTCTTTCACCTGGTTGTAGCGCTGGCCCTTGATGATCGAGTTGAGGTAACCGGACATCGCGCCGACGTTCGTCGAGATCGACATGTCGTTGTCGTTCAGGACGATCATCAACTTGCGCTTCAGGTGGCCGGCCTGGTTGAGGCCTTCCAGCGCCAGGCCGCCGGAGAGCGCGCCGTCGCCGATCACGGCGACTACGCGGTAATCCTCTTTCCGGAAATCGCGCGCGACGGCGATGCCGAGCGCTGCGGAGATCGAGGTCGAGGCATGGCCGGCGTTGAAAACGTCGTACTCCGACTCCTCGCGTTTGCAGAAGCCGGAGATCCCGTTGTGCTGGCGGATGGTGTGGAACTCCTCGCGCCGGCCGGTGATCAGCTTGTGCGGGTAAGTCTGATGGCCGGTGTCGAAGACCAGCTGATCGCGAGGGGTGTCGTATACGTAGTGGAGAGCGAGCGTCAGCTCGACGATTCCAAGATTGCCGCCGAAATGGCCGCCGATCGTGGAAACGACTTCGATGATCCGTTCCCGGATCTCCTCCGCAAGTTGTTGGAGCTGCTTGCGATCGAGCTTCCGCACGTCGGCGGGCGTGTTGATGGAGTCGAGCAGTCGTGCGGTCATGATCGGCGTTCGCAAATGTAACGTGCGATGTCCGGGAGATAGTTCACCGGATTGCCGATCATATCAGCGTTCTCCACGGCGACGGCCAGGAGGCGGTCGACTTCGGCCCGGGCGGCTTCCAGCCCCAGCAGCGACGGCCAGGTCAGTTTTCCCTGCTCCTGATCCTTCCCGGCCGTCTTTCCAAGAACCGCCGCTGACTCTTCCACGTCGAGGATGTCGTCCACGATTTGGAACGCCAGGCCGGTCGCGTGGCCGTATCGGCGCAGCGCATCGAGCTTCTCTTCGGTCGCGTTCGCCAGCAGTCCGCCGACCATCACCGCCGCGGTCAGAAGCTTCCCCGTCTTGTTGTGATGGATGAAGCCGAGGAATTCGATGAGCTCCTCGCGATCGTGCGGCCGCTCGTGGGCTCGTTCGTGAAGCAGGTCCGCGACCTGGCCGCCGATCATGCCCGTCGAGTCGACGGCCATCGCCACTTCGCGGATGACGCGCAGCTGGTGCTCCGCCGTCACCCCCATCATCGGCATCGAAAGCCAAGAAAAAGCCTCGGTCAGCAAGGCATCGCCCGTCAGGATGCCCATCGCCTCGCCGAACACGACGTGGGTCGTCTTGCGGCCGCGGCGGTAATCATCGTCGTCGAGCGCCGGGAGGTCGTCGTGGACGAGCGAGTAGGTGTGGATCAGCTCCAACGCCGCGATCGGCCGGAGGATCGAGTCGAGATCGGTGGCGCCGCAAGCCTCTGCGGCGGCGATGGCGAGGATGGGCCGGACGCGTTTGCCTCCGCCGAGGACGGCGTAACGCATGGCTTCGTGGATGACGGCGGGGCGGGTGGCGGCTGGCGGCAGGGACGCGTCGAGCGTGCGATCGACGAGCGCGCGGCGGTCCCGAAGGTACTGGTCGAGCGTCATTCCTCGTCGTCGTCCGTCGGCGTCTCGTCGGATTCTTCGGGCTCGAAGGGCTCGGTGACCGGCTGGCCTTTCGCGTCGGCGAGGATCAGCTCGATCTTCTTTTCGACTTCTTCCAATCGCTGATGGCAGAAGCGGGAGAGGCGGATGCCTTCCTCGAACAGGCGCAGCGACTCGTCGAGCGGAAGCTCCTCCGACTCGAGGCGCTTCACGATCTCTTCGAGCTGCTGGAACGACTTCTCGAACTCCGAGCCGCGGGGGCGGGCCATGCTGGCTCGGTCTTATAGAAGGTGGCGACGCTAGAATCAACCGTCATGCGCCCGCTCCTGCTCGCTCTCGCGCTTTTCGCCGCTTCCTGCGCCACGAGCCCGAAAACGTCCGCGCCCCTTCCTCAGCCGACCGGCAGCTACGCGGTCTCGGTGACCGGCTTCTTCATCGAGACGGTGCCCAGCTTTCGCAGCACCCGCATCGAAACGTCCGAATATCTCGAGGCGGTGCGCGACGCGATGCAGCAGTCTTTCGGCCTCGCCTCGCCCCCGACCGACGGCTCCATCCTCGTGTACGTGTACGAGCACCCTACCGTGTTGACGTCTGGCCAGAGCACCGGCGAGCCGGTGTCGATCCAGTACACGATCAAGTTGGCGAGCGGGAAGGAGATCAAGGGGTGGAAGAACGGGGGTGAGCGCCGGTCGGAGCGGGATGCGCGCTATCTGGCCCAGGATCTGGCTCGGGAGATCGTGCGGCGTCTTCGCTGAGCACCGGCCAGAGGCTCTCCACGCCGAGCGTGCGCGCGTCGACGGTGCATGCGAGCCGTCCTTTTTTCAGCTGCACCTCGATCGGATCGCCAATCTTGACCGCGTTCGCGTCGAGGATCGGCTTCCGGCGCGTGCGCGTGCGGGTGAACGCGATCGCGTAGCCGCGCGACAACACCGATAGCGGCGAGACGGCGCTCAAATGCGCGGCGATCGACTCGAGCCGTTGCCGGTCGCGCGCGATCCGTTGCGGGTAACGCGCGAGCGGCTCCAGCGTCGCGTTCAAGCGGCGCCGCAATACGCGGGCGCGGAAGTCGAGCAGGCGGAAGAGCGTCACGCGGCTGCGCTCCAATCGTTCGCGGCGCATGCGGATGCGTTGCGGCAGGCGACCCAAACCGTCTGACGACGAGAGATGGCGCAGCTCGTGGCGCAGGTTGCGGACGCGACCCGTCACGATGTGCTGGATGCGGCGCGTCATGTGATCGACCTGCATGCAGATCTCGCTCTTCGCCCGGATCACGATCTCCGCGGCGGCGGAAGGCGTTGGCGCGCGGAGGTCGGCGACGAGATCGCTGATCGTGAAGTCGGTCTCGTGCCCAACGCCGGAGATCGTCGGAATCTTGCAGTCGGCGATGGCGCGGGCCACGATCTCTTCGTTGAACGGCCAGAGGTCTTCGAGCGAGCCTCCGCCGCGGCAGATCAGCAAGACGTCGTGCATCTGCCAACGCGAGAGATGACGGATCGCGATCGCGATCTCCCGCGCCGCCTGCGCGCCTTGCACGCGCACGGGAAAGATCTGCAGCTCCAGCCCCTCGAAGCGGCGTCCAAGGACGTGAAGGATGTCGCGGATGGCGGCGCCGGTAGGGCTGGTCACGATCGCGATGCGTTGTGGCAACATCGGA